>NZ_DASTAT010000050.1 GCF_035712445.1 Oligoflexus sp.
GAGCGATTAGGTTTAGAAGTACTGTGAGTAGACCTTCCATGCCAGCCACCAAGTGTTTTGTCGTAATCTCACTTTAGGCCAGGTTCTTGGAAGGTCTATTTATTTTGTGGAAATGAGTATTTTTTTGTCCAAACTTGAGAAGAGGGAGGTAAATACCTCCCTCTCTGCTTTTACCCAAACACAGTGCTTAGATATGGAAATTTAAACGAGTGAAGAACGTGGGACCGATGCTGGGATAGAACGCCCCGCCGACACCGCGACCGATGGCATCACTGTCGTCCTGAGGGAAGCCCTGGTTGAAGATGTTCTGGCCACCCAGCTCGAAATCAAAGTTCCGGCTCACAGTGTAGCCGTAGTTCAAATCCCAACTGGAAAATGAACCAATGTACCCAAGCTGCTTGTTGGATTTTTGATAGCGACCATTCGAGTTGCTGATGAGACGAAGGCTATTGTCGCCAATGCTGTATCCAAAAGTGTTCGTCCAGCGCCAGCGAGGAATTCCCCCCTCTTCGAGGTACTGCTCAAACTTGCCACCGGGCAGTTTTTGGCGAGTGTAGGTCAGGTAGTAAGAGTAATCCCCCTTATACGACAAGGTTCCGAAGCCAGCGGCATATTCCGTGTAACCTGTGAAGTTAAGCCCCGAAGCTTTCGTCGTTGAAAGGTTTGTGCTTGGGCTGATGATCTCAGTCACTTCTTGGGTCGTAGGATCACGAATAATGGCTGTTCCATTCGGCAAATCGCGGCCAGCAGCATCCAATTGCATCAGCTCATCAGCACTGATCGTCGTGATCACGTCTTTGATCTGTTGGTTGAAATATTCCACTGATAAACCGGTGCCGATGAAAGGCTCGTATCCGAGATAGGCGCTGAAACTGGTGGATGTCTGCGGATCAAGCTCAGAGTTGCCGCCACTGCGGATTTCGGCTGACTGATCTAGGGTGCAATATTTGGTGATGTTTCCTGCATCGCCAGCTTCTGTAGCCTGGTTACATAGTTTGTAATCAGTAAAGTCAGTGAAGTAACGAGCTTCCTGATCGTGCAAATCACGTAAAGTCGGCGCTTTGAAGCCTGTTCCTGCATTCAGTCGAGCAAAAAATTCTTTGCCGAGACGGTACTGCAAGCCAGCCATCGGATTGAATGTGTTTCCGAAATCCGAGTAATCATCAAAACGACCGGCCAAGCTGGCTTCCAACGTCGAAACAAGTGGTATGCCGAGTTCAGCGTAAACAGCATTCGCTTTTCGATCACCTTGGCCCCCGCCGCCGCCGAGACCTTTGACCTGACCCGCAAGCTTGTTCGGTGCCGCGCGGTTCATGTACGATTCGAGAATGTGCGATGCACCGACGGAATACCCTGCGCTCTTGCCCAGGATGTCGAAAGTTCCAGAATAGTTAATTTCAGCGGATTTTGCAGTGGAGCTGTCGGTGTCAGGAACATCCAAAGAATAAAGGCTTACGTCACCAGTCGGCACAGGTGCCAGAACATCGAACTCCCCGTTGAAAACAGCTTCTCTAAACCGCTGATCATCGATAAAGTTGGTCCACACGTGCGACCTGTAGATTCGACTGTCAGAAACGTTGAATTCAAGCTCCTGGTCATCGCCAAAGCTGTGCACAACGCCCATTGCAGCGGAAAAAGTTGTTTGATCTGTCTTGGTCCCAGACACAGATTGGGGAACTCGACCATGGACGAGAACTCCATTCTGATTGCCATTGTTTGGATCCGGGCTAAAAACTGCTGCGTCTGCGCCGGTTGTTAGCTCAGGATGAAGGGCATTAACCGCAGCTTCAGAAACTCTATATGCATCGCTGGCCACGTCCAGCACTGCTGGCAAACCTACTGTCTTCGCCGTCTTCTTGGTTCCAAACACCCGGAGATTGATCTTGGTGTTGTCCGTGACTTGGTAAGAGAATTCATCAAGGACAGAAACCTTCTGCCAGTTGCCCTGAAGTTGATAGATATCCCAATAGTCATAACCGCAGAACCGATTCTCGCCGTTGGCCCCCGAGAATTTATCACCGTCAACACAGGGCCCTACTGGAGCGAAACCATCAGCAGTCTGATATGAGAATGGCGTACCGCGCGACGACCGGAAATTGGTGTCAAACCATGGACGATCTTTGGCAAGAATAGGCTTGCTTTCGTCCCACTGCATTGTGATCAGGTTGGACGTTTTATCACTATTTGTCCCGGACATCACGTAGACCTGATCGCGGTCACCGCCGCCGAAACGCGCTTTGGTTAACGAGTAGCCAAAAGACATTCCGTCATATTGCTTACGGGTGATGATATTAATAACGCCGGCTAAGGCATCAGTACCATAAATAGCTGACGCGGTTCCGGTGATGATTTCCACTCGCTCGACAGCAGCTGTTGGAATCACCGACAGGTCGATAAACTCGAGGCTCGGATCGCGGACAATACGGCGGCCGTTCAGGAGAACCAAGGTGTTCCCTTCACCCAGGCCGCGCAGGTCAACTGTCTGAGTGCCTTCGGGTGCACCGTAGCTCGATCCATATTCACCGGAGCCAAAGGATGCTACCGTCAGCTTATTAAGAGCCTCGTTGAGGTTGACCGCCCCACTCTTTTCAAGATCTTTTCGGTCTACCGTTATAACAGGCTTAGGTCCTTCAAGATCAAGCTGACGGATCCGACTACCTGTGACCTGGATGCGTTCACTTTTCTTCTCCTGCTTTTTGTCCTCCGCGTCTTTGTTTGCGGATTCAGTCCTTGTGGGCGCGGGAGTTGGAGAAGGTGTCGGCGTTGAAGCAGGAGCTGTATTGCTCTGCGCATTCACAGTTGTGAATGATGATAGCAGCAGTAGGCTGATTAAGGATTCGCTTCTTCGAAGCATATATGACTCCAAGTCAGAGTATCGTTTTGTCGGACGATACTAGCAGTATGGTTGGAAATGCTTCAATACAAATATCGCGAAAAGCTCGTGTTCAACTCGACTGAGCTATGTTCAAAGCTGCATGACGCTGTAGAAAATCATTTCGCACTTTTGCTGTCATGAATGTTCTGAGGGCCATTGCCAGTAAGACATGCAGATTTGCATTGAAGTTCCTTCTTTGTTCAAACGTTCCTTTAATTATGTTAGGTTGGTCAAAATGGGTGTTGCTCGTTCTGTCAAAAGAACTATTGTTGTATCGTATTCCGTAAACTGCCTATTTGGAGATTCCTTCATGAGGTTTGCTTTCCCTGTTGTGCTGACTTGCCTGCTAGCTGCTTGTGCTACCCCAGCACCGAACTCTCGAGAAACGAATATGGATACGCAAACAGACCTGAAGGTCGCTGCCGCCAAGGATTGCAACGAAGACAGTTTCTGCACCCGCGAATACCTTCCGACCAGCTGCCAATTCAGTGGCCAGAGCTTCGATGGCAGCAATCCCTGTGAAGCCAAAAAACTCGCGCGGCGCTATGCCTGCGAAAAAGGCCTTCAGTTCGCCGATGCGGACGTCAGCTGCAAAAGCAAAGAGGAGCCTGTGATCGAAGCGGCACCGGCGGCGCCTCAGAAGAAAGGAAAAGGCAAGTGATCGGCGGGAAGCGGTCATGGTGGGTAGGGGCCTATGCGCTGACGGCCACTTTGGAAAGATTTTCTGAACGTGACGCCGCGGATTTTTATGCGGCCATCCATCAGCTGCCCGGGCTTGCGGGGCTGGAGTTGCCCCTGCACCTTTTGGAAAAAAAAGACGATCCCTGGCGGCACCTTCATTGTCTGCCGCGGGATCTTGATTTTATTCTCACACCGCTTCCCTATGTCATGCAAAGCCTGGAAAAACAGCCTCTTTTTGGTCTCGCCTCGCCGGATCACGAAGGGCGTGCTGCGGCTTTGCGATTCATTTCTGAAATCAGACAGCGCATTCACCGCCTTGAGGACCACACGGGACGCGCAGCTGTGCGGGCTGTTCAGCTGCATAGTGCCCCGACGGGACAAGCCGAAGCCGCATCGTTCAGAAGGTCACTCGAAGACATCGTGGCCATGGATTGGGGTGCGGTGGAACTGTGGCTGGAACACTGCGACGCTGTGATTCCCGGTCAAATCCCGGCCAAAGGTTTTCTTCCCTTGGCGGATGAAGTCACGATCGCCAAGGACCTTGGACTCGGCATCACGATCAATTGGGGGCGCTCCGTTTTGGAAACAAGGCAGGTGGAGGGCGCTCTGCATCATATTCAGACAGCGGCTCATGCCGGCGTATTGCGCAGTGTATTCCTCTCGTCCACCGCGCAGAACGATCCCCTTTACGGTACCTGGCTCGATAATCATGCGCCCGTGCAAGGCATCGGTGTCGGCCCCTGGCGTCCCACCCATTCCCTTTTGAATGCCGACGCGGTGCACGCTGCCCTGGCCGCGGCGGCCCAGGCCTCTTGCTTCGGGCTTAAAATCCAGCCTTTTCCTGTCACCCTCTCGCTTGCGGAACGGATTGACTGTATCCGTCAGCACCTGGAATTTCTGCGTCCTGGCAGCGCCCAGACATAAAAAAAAGATATACGTCATGCCTTCCTCTTGTTAGAGTTTTGGCCCGGCCTTGCCTGGACGAACCATTCAGGAGAAACCCCTATGCACCTCGCACCCCTGATTCAAGACCTTGCCGTGATCCTGGGTGTCGCGGCACTGGTGACCTTTCTGTTTCGCCTCATCAAACAGCCGGTGGTCCTGGGTTATATCGTTGCGGGCATTATCGTGGGACCCTATACGCCGCCGATTTTTTCCGTGGTGGATGTGGAGAGCGTGAAGGTCTGGGCCGAGCTGGGCGTTATTTTTCTGATGTTCGCGTTGGGTCTGGAATTCAGTTTCCGGCGTCTGGCCAAGGTTGGAGTGTCGGCAGGCATGACCGCCGTCATTCAGATTCTGACTATGCTTATTTTAGGGAATGTGACAGCCCGGGTTCTAGGCTGGACTTCGATGGATGCCGTGTTTCTGGGCTGCATGATCGCCATTTCTTCGACCACCATCATTATCAAGGCTTTGGAAGAACTTGGCCTGAAGACGAAAAAATTCGCGGAGCTGGTCTTCGGCATTCTGATTGTGGAAGATCTCGCGGCCATCATTATGCTCGTGGCCCTGTCAAATATCGCAAGCAAGTCCACCGTCAGCAGCATGGACCTTGTGAGTGCGGGCGGGAAACTCGCTTTGGTCGTGGGGTCCTGGCTGGTCATCGGCATGTTCGTGGTGCCGCGTTTAATTCGTGCTGTGGGGCGGCGCGGCAATAATGAAAT
Source organism: Oligoflexus sp. (assembly GCF_035712445.1). Lineage (NCBI taxonomy): Bacteria > Pseudomonadati > Bdellovibrionota > Oligoflexia > Oligoflexales > Oligoflexaceae > Oligoflexus > Oligoflexus sp. The sequence goes on from NZ_DASTAT010000050.1 coordinate 5,221, forward strand.
GATGATCATCTTTTCGCTCGGGCTCTGCCTCGCCCTCGTATCCCTGTCGGCTTACTTTCATTACTCGGTGGCGCTCGGGGCTTTCATCATGGGTTCGATACTGGCGGAAACCCGTGAGGTGCATCGCATCGAGGAGCTGGTCACACCGCTCAAGGATATGTTCGGTGCGGTCTTTTTCGTGTCGGTCGGCATGCTGCTCGATCCCGCGATCATCCTGAGTAACTGGGCGAGCATTCTCATTCTTTGCGTTGTGATCATCTGTGGTAAAGTTCTTTCGGTGGCGCTGGGCACACTGGTCACGGGACAGTCGCTGGGCACCGCGGTGCACAGTGGTTTCAGCATGGCCCAGATCGGTGAATTCTCCTTCATCATTGCCACCCTCGGTCTTTCCTACAATGCGATTCGTCCTGACCTTTATCCGATCATCGTGGCCGCATCGCTGATCACGACATTTACCACGCCTTATTTCATCCGATATGCAGGACCTGTGACCGAGGCCATCAAACGCAGGCTGTCGCCCGAGGCGATGACGCGGCTTGATCGTTACGGATCGTTCATTCAAAGACGATCCTCGGGCGGCACCTTCAGCAAGGATTTTTATGTGCGTGCCCTGCGTTGGCTCGCCTGCATGATCATCGTGCTGACCATCTTCATCGCGATCGGATACCGCGTTTATCCCTGGCTCGCCGGGCAGATTGTAAGGCGGGAAATTGCCCAGGCCGTGGCCTGGCTTTTGAGCTTTGTGCTGTCCGCGCCTTTTATCTGGGCCATGCTCACGGCGTTTCGCGCGCCCTATCAGCTGGCCGGCCTTGTCAGCCGGATTGCAACAGTCGTGCTGCTCACGGTTTTCAGTCTCGAATTTTTTTCGGTGTGGCTCGTGCTCCTGGTCACCGCGGGACTGGCAACGCTCTTTTTCTTCCTCTTTCGTCGGCGTTTTGAAAGTTTTTATGGATGGTTCGAGGAAAAATTTATTGCCGGCATGGAAAACAGCCCCGAGGATTCCGTTCATTCTCATCTTGTTCCTTGGGATGCTCACCTTGCGGAATTTACCGTCGATCCGCATTCCTCGATCGTCGGGCAGACTCTGATTGAACTCGGTCTGCGCGAACGATTTGGGATGAATGTGGTCGTGATTCAACGCGGCGACAAGGACCTCGTGGCTCCCAAAGCCACGGAACGCATTTATCCGGGTGATGTGATCCTTTGTTTTGGAACGGATGAAGAGCTGGAGCGTTTCCATGCGGATCTGATTCGCCGCCCTGAAACGCAGGGGGAGGATGAGGATGCGAGCTATGCTCTGAGGCCCTTTGAAATTCAAAGCGGCTCCCGCATTCTGCATCGCACCATCCGGGATTCCGGCGTGCGCGAGCAATTTGATTGCATGGTCGTGGGCATTGAACGCGATGGTGAGCGCCTCAGGAGTCCGAAATCAGATCTGGTGCTCGAGGAAAAGGATCTTTTATGGGTCGTCGGCAACGTCAGGCAGCTGCAGCGTCTCGCGGAACATTTTCAGAATCAAGCGTCACGGCGCGCTGGCCTGTGAAGGTTGCCGCACAGGGGGCCAGGGTGTGGGAAAGCGAGTGGGATCAAAGCGAAAGCCATCGCCCAGTTTGACTTTTTTCTGGCCGGTGCGAATGAAGAGTATCGCCCCCTCGTGAATGGGAAAACCACGCGGCGAGGTCAGCCCCAGGCCGCTGCCGTAAAATCCGACGACATGACCTTTGATCAGCCTCTGCCCATCATCAAGATAAAGACGATCATTCATCTCAAGACCCCAGGCCCGACCGCGATCCAGATAAGCCCAGGCCCCATAAATCTTCGCGACCTGGGGCCAGTCATCCGCTTTGATGCTGCCGGCCTCTTTCTGCAGGAGCTGAATCAGTTCGGTTGGCAGCTGCAGTTTTTCCTGAGAGATGTCGATGGTGGTGCGCACCCGCACATGCGAGTTGATCGACGAACCCAGCACAGCTTCACTCCAGCGCGCATCGGCTTCGAAGCTTGGACCTTTCGGCTGCATGCCCCAGTCCAGAACGAGTTCCCGCGTGGCCCGGATCATCGGCTCCTGAATGTCCCAGACGCGGCGCAGATGAAAGGCCTCGCGTTCACCGACCAGCGGCAGAACAGTAAACGATGGCGCGAGCGCATGCGCGGTGAGCATATTGAGGCAAAGATGCGAGCCCTTGCGTCCGTCGTGACTGCCGCGCATGAGTCCCAGCCTTAATTTAAAGGGGTTTTCGCGCGCTGCGGCCTCTGGGATCACAGGATCATTCAAAAGTTTTTGCACGGCCTCACGCCACGAGGGATCCGGCATCAAAGGAGCGGGTGCCTTTTTTTTCCACTGCTCCCAGTCGGCGCGTGGCACAAGGATCTGCTGGGCGCCGAGCAGCTGAGCCCGCCTCGTACTGATCAGCTCGATGGCAAAGAGCAGGCTGTCGCCAATCGGACAGATGACCGGCTGCAGATGATGAGGCTCGGCCAGAGAGGAACGTGATCGTCCTGCCATGATGCTATGAGCCAGACGCTGCTCGTTCAGCGAAAGCATGACCTTCGCTTCCTTCGCCATCTGATCCAAGGGTTTCGCATTCTGTATCCAGGCTTCCTGCAGCGCTCCATGCAGCTTTTGTAACTGATCGCGATGGCGGAGGGTGAACTCCGCATCCAGACCGATCAGCTGCCAGGGCATCAGCGCCGCAGAGCGCCATCCGTCCTGGGACTCAGCCGCGTATGCATGGGGGTTTGCTCCCCAAATAAGCAGCAGAATGCATGAGCTCCACGCCTTTGCAAAAAAGTACAAAATTTCTCTTGGAAGTCGGATGGAAAACCGTTTAAAAGGGTGTGAGGCCATATCATTGTATGGTTGTTGGATTGAGTCTTCAGCCGCGGACGCTTGCATGGGATGTCTCTTCAGTTTTCCCGTGAGAATGCTTAGACTGTGTATCGGCTTCCGGTTTCCGTAGCTGAAGATGCCGCCCCTGCGGCAGGAAAGTATGTTTCGCATGATCAATCCCATCCGCGATTTGGTTCGCGGCAGTCGTCTGTATTGGTTGGGAGTCAAGTGGCTAAGCCAACATCCGATTTGGTTCCTTCTTTTGTTCATCCCAACTCTGGTAGGATTGGGACTGATGGCAGCTGCGCTGCTGCTTTTTTGGGAATACCAGGCGGATATTATGCGAACCCTGCTCTTCGAACCGGGTGAGGGGTGGCTCTGGGTCCTTCTTTATTACATAAGCAAGGGCCTGCTCTATCTGGCAGCTTTGGGACTGTCTCTTCTCTTTGGTCTTTTGACCACCAACGTTCTGGCGGCGCCGCTCTATGAGTTGCTGTCCTGTGCGGTGGAGAAGGAGAAGCGGGGGCGGGTGACGGAAATCTCGCTGTGGCAGTCGCTCAAGAATATTCCGGAGGAACTCAAGAAGGTCCTGCTCATTATGGTACTGTCTCTTCTGGTCTTTCTGGTACCGGGGCTGAATCTTCTGGGCATATTTGTGGCAGCTAGTCTGGTAGGGTGGGATTACTATGATTATCCCATGGCCAGGCGAGGCTGGAGTCTGAAACAAAGGTTAAGGGAAGCGAGACAGGATTATTTTGCCATTTTAGGCTTTGGCCTGTGGCTGGTGATACCCTTCGTTCATTTTATTTTGATGCCCATGGCCGTAGCAGGGGGAACCCTGATGGCTCTGGAGCGGATCGACACTATCGAGAGGAGATAACATGGGTTTAGAAAATTCCGCCGAACGCACAAAGGCCATTGACGCAGCGCTGAGCTCGATTGAGAAGCAATTCGGCAAAGGTGCCATCATGCGTTTGGGTCAGGCGGAGCAGGATGCCAGTCGGATCGAATCTATTTCGACCGGTTCCTTGTCACTGGATGCAGCTCTCGGAGTGGGTGGTTTGCCCAAGGGACGTGTGATCGAGATCTTTGGACCAGAATCCAGCGGGAAAACAACGCTGACTCTGCATATTGCGGCTGAAGTGCAAAAAGCCGGCGGTGTGGCAGCTTTTGTGGATGCTGAGCATGCTCTTGATACCTCCTACGCGAAAAAGATCGGCGTGAACCTGGATGAACTTCTGGTTTCACAGCCTGATACCGGCGAACAGGCTCTGGAAATCGTCGATATGCTGGTGCGCAGTGAAGCGGTGAGCCTTGTGATCATCGACTCTGTGGCGGCTCTGACCCCGAAAGCGGAAATCGAAGGCGAGATGGGTGACATGCATGTGGGTCTTCAGGCCCGCCTGATGTCCCAGGCTCTTCGGAAACTGACCGGCTCCGTGTCCCGTACGAACTGTACGGTCATCTTCATCAACCAGATCCGTATGAAGATCGGTGTGATGTTTGGAAGTCCGGAAACCACCACCGGTGGTAACGCGCTCAAGTTCTATTCTTCGGTTCGTCTTGATATCCGCCGCTTGGCGTCCATCAAGCAGGGCGAGGATGTGATCGGGAACCGCGTGCGTGTGAAAGTCGTGAAGAACAAGGTTGCCGCGCCTTTCAAAGAAGCGGAGTTCGATGTGCTCTTCGGTACGGGTATTTCCCATATCGGTGATCTGATCGATCTGGCTTCCAACCATGAAATCATTACCAAGACCGGCGCCTGGTTCTCTTACAAGGATCAGCGTTTGGGTCAGGGCCGTGAGAAAGCGAAGGAATTCCTGGAAGGCAATCCCGAGCTGAAAGCCCAGATCGAATACGAAGTGAAGAAGAAGCTCAATTTCCCCAATCTGCAGGAACCGAAAAAAGAGTCGGACGTGGCCAAGGCTGAAGCCAAAGGCGCCCGTAAGGGAAAAGCCGATGATGCTGAGCCGAAGGCCAAGGCTGCCGGCGCCAAGGATTGAGTTTGAGCTTACTGTGCTTTCGAGCGGCTCCTCGTTAAGAGGGGTCGCTCTTATCGTTTTCAGCGGAGTCAGTCCGGTTTATTATTGTTGGTATACGCCCGTCCAGGCGACAGCTCGCTGCTCGATTCCAGAATCATTTTGCCAAAGGCGAAACTTTCCTGCGCCTGCAGATCAGCAAAGCTGCGCGGAACAAAGTGAACGCGCACTTCATAATCGCCGGGCGGCAGCGCCGTACCCCGCGTTACCACGACTTTTTTCGCACCGATGGGAATGGCCGCACGGATATTCACACCGGGACCTAAAAGTTCAGCATAATGAATCGGGCGCATCTGACCGCAGACTTCATCGAGGCTCACGGTCAGAAGACTGTCCTTGCTCATTTTGAAGGGAAAGTGAAAGCTCTGCGCCTTCAAAAAGAGGCGCAGGTTCGGCAAAGTTGGATCCGGCAACGTGTTCCCGCCTTCAGCCGGCAGACAGCTTTCCGGTGCCGCGAGTGAGAAGGGATTATTATCGACGACGAAACTCGCGCTTCCACCATAGGCATAGCGTTTGTCCTGCATCGGAGCCGCGGGCGTTGTACCGGAACCCGGACCGCTATTGTCATCATCAGGCGGCAAGCTCGAGATAGTGGTATTGAAGTGATAGCGCATGCCGTTGACAAAGATATCAAGCGAGACGTCCACCAGGATATCCTGGGGGATTTTAATCGCCCACTGCCAGCCGCTCGTCGTATCCAAGGCCAGGGGTGCGGCATCGAAGGGAACATCATTCTGCGTGAAGACCCAATTCTCCAGAGTTGGAGACGAATTCACAAACACGGGCTGACTATTCTCTTCCAGGCGACACCAGACTTCGCCGTTGTCAGGCATGACTTCATAGCGGCAGGCCAGGTAAGCGCCACCAATCGGAACGGGCTCAAGCGCAGCCTGAGCTGCTTCAGCATCCTCGCTGTCATCATCGGCAGCGGGTTTCACGTCCTTGGCCTGAGCCGATTTGTTTCGGCTGTCAAACTTCGGACCTTCCTTGCAACTGAACCAACATAAGGAAATGAAGCATAGCCCCAAGAAATTCATGGTGGTGCGCATAATTATTTCCCCTGCGGTGGACCTTACCCTTTATCGGTTCGCTTTCGGGAAAACCTGAAAATAATTAAATAGTGCAATTATTCCCGACAAAAGCTGCGTATTTTGCATCCTTACCGGGTCCTTTCAGACGCTCTTGATCCAAAAGCCCGGACAGGAGAGACTTTCGACACGTAAGAATTTGGAAGAAGGACAGGACATGGCTCAGACTCTTTGCTATCTGCCAGGGGAAAAAATCAAAGACCCGACGCTCTGGACGAGCTTGCGCGGCTGGCAGAAAACCCAGAATCTCAGCGCCGAGAAAATCCGCTGGACCCCCGATTTCCTCAAGTCTGACGGCATCGACCGGGACGAGCTGGCAGGAGCGCTGGCGCTTCTTCGCGGCGGGCAGATTCAAAAGGTGGTGTATTTCGAGCCACGTCCTCGTGCTGCCAAGGATCTGGACTGGCTCGCGTTCGCCTGCAGCTGCATTCAGCTCGGCATCGCGGTCGAGGATGCGGAAGGCCAGCCACTTTTGACGGAAGAGAAGGCCAGTGTGCTGCAGGACCTTTTCATGAAGGCCTCGAAAAAACCCGCTGCCCCTGCACGGCGCAGTAGTCGAGTTTGATGAATCCTTCAGACCGTATGCTGCGGCATTCGGTCACCTCAGCATGAAACCACCTGTCGCGTAAATCCCTCATTACGAGTATTGAGCAAAACCAACCTGGCGGCTTGTAACCATTGGTACGCGTAAAACAATTCAGTCAAATTTCGTAAGTCAAAAACTTTAGTTTTCCGAAATTGTCTTGGCCAGCCGACCAATTATTCTTGTAAACATCAATAACCCTAAAAAACAAAAGGGAAAAAGAAGATGCTTGCACGAATCACTTCAACGGCTTTCGCTGGACTTGTCCTCACGGCTTCCGTCGCAAAGGCTGACTTTTTGCCAGAGAACGATCTCTGGAAAGAAGACGGTCTTCTTCGCGCCTCTGGAATTACCCAGGACGAATTCAACAGGGTCATCGACGAAGCAGAAGCCACCTATGCACAGGTGTTCCAAGGCTTCGGCGCCAAATTGAAAGTCAACCGTCTGTGGAGTGACTCCACAGTGAACGCCAGTGCGGTTCAAACCGGCACCACCTGGCAGGTGAACATGTACGGCGGCCTCGCTCGTCGCCCTGAAGTGACTCGTGATGGTTTTGCTCTGGTTCTGTGCCATGAAATCGGCCATCACCTGGGCGGATATCCTTTCAGCTCGTCGTGGGCTGCCAATGAAGGCCAGTCGGATTATTTCGCGACTCTCGCCTGCGGTCGTCTCCTCTGGGGCGGTCAGGATGAAGAAAACGCACGCTTCGCCGCCGATCTCGATGCGATTCCCAAGGCGCAGTGTGACAAAGTCTGGAGCACAAGCTCCGATCGTAACCTCTGCTATCGTATGATGGCGGGTGGAAAGTCGCTGGCTGACCTTCTGTCGGCTTTGGGCGGTACCAAGGCTTCGTGGTCGACTCCTGACAAGTCGGCTGTCAGTCGCACCAACAACGCTCACCCTGCTGGCCAGTGCCGTCTGGATACCTATGCGGCTGGTGCGCTTTGCGGCAAGGATTGGGATGCGAAAGTGATTCCTGCGAAGGATCTTGGCAGCAAGCGCAACACCAAGGATGGCGAGATGGATGCTGTGCAGTATACCTGCAACCAGTCCGAAGGCTTGGCCCTCGGCACCCGTCCTACCTGCTGGTTCAAGCCTTATCTGACTGCTGCCAGTACCTTTGAATAAGGGGCTGCTTTAATCGACCCGTCTTTCATGACGGCTGAATAACTCATCAAGGTCGACCGCTCGCGGTCGGCCTTTCGGCATTTTGCGCAAGGGGCGGGAAGATGCGTGTTCCCCCGGTTAAACGCTCAAAGCGAACAGGCTTCTTCCCGGTCTCCATACTCCATGAATACGTATACCAGGCCGCCAGCTCCACCGGCATTTCCGCCTTCAATGCTTCCGCACAGCTAAAAACTTTTTTTCGGCCCTGCTCGCGCAGCTCCAAAGTCAGTTCAATCAGATGCAGGCTCGCATGGGTATCCTTGCTGCCGAGATAAAGGCAGGCGCGCATGGTGCCTTCGGTCTGGCGTTCTGCATTCTGACAGCGAAGCAGCGCATCCTGCTCACGCTGGGGAAAGTGCCGCCGCAGTTCCGTCCAGCGGGAATCGGTGGTATTCGCAACCAAATGAGCAAAACGGATCGAAGCCAGGGCCTCATCCGGTTTTTCGCAGTAGGTTCGCCAGTGCGCGGAGCCCTGCAGAGCCTGATTGATCATGGAACGCTGCGCGTCCAGGTCCGACGAATCGAGCGTCGGACGTTCCACCGGACCTATGACCGGAATGTCTTCATCATTCCTGAGGGTAAAAAGAATGGACACCACGCTCAGGACGAAAAGCCCGGCCGGCAACCAGATCTGAGACAGGCTTGCAAAACGGTTGGGAGGAACAGCCATGATGATTCCTAGCCTTCGAAGGGGCGTTTCAGATTCCCGAATTTGTTGAGCAAAACTCGCTGTTCCGTCATGATTCTTTGCAGCGGCACGCCCTCGGTGAGTTCCAGGACGACAGCATCGGAATCTATGCGCAGGATCCTGCCCGTCACCTGCGTGCGGCCGTGATCCTGAAAAATAATCGTGGCATCCAAGGGATTTTCCGTATCCAGGACAAAAGCTGAACGCTTGGCGTCGAAGGAGAATTTCACACCCTTCTCGCTCAGATTGATCACAGGAAATTTTCCGTTGCCGATGGCAATCTGCGGCCTGGCTTCCTTGGGATATTCCAGGCGGAAGTAATTGCGACTCGGTTTTTCCAATTTTTCGGTCATTTCACATCCGTATGCCCAGGATCTACTAAAATTGTGACGTAGTTTGATGGGGCCGTCAATTGCAGGGCCGCCCTGCCGATGCCAGCTCACATACGTTAGACTAAGGAAGAGCCCGTTCGATTCAGCGAACATCCCGGTGAGCGGGGCGGGTTTTTTCGGTGGAAAGGTCTTTGCAAGCTACGGGTAACGCGTTACTTTGCATTCGACTTTACCGATTCCATAAAACCAAAAAAGCGCGGGGACGGGCCTGATATGAAGGGTGAGAGTCAAAGACAAGCCATACGCCAAAGACTCAAAACAGAGACATTCGATGTGGCCGTCGTGGGCGGCGGCATCAACGGTGCGGTGGCCGTGGCAGCCCTGAGCGCGGCTGGTTATAAAGTAGCCTTGGTCGAAAAAAAGGACTTTGCCTCCAGCACCTCCCAGGAATCCTCGAACCTCGTCTGGGGCGGCATCAAATACCTCGAAAGCTATGAATTTTCCCTGGTCTGGGACCTTTGTCGATCCCGCAACGAACTCATGCGTCGTTACCCGCATGAGGTGCAGGAGCTGCGCTTTTTCACCAATCTCGAGCGTGGCTTTCGGAAACCCCGTATCCTGGTCTTTCTGGGGGCGGTCCTCTATTGGTTTATGGGTCGTTTTAAAACCCGTCCGCCGCGCCTTCTGTCCCGGGCTACGATTGAACGGGATGAGCCCCTGGTTTCAACCAAAACCAGTCAGGGCGGGCTTGAGTATTCGGACTGTTTTTTAAAGGACAATGACGCCCGTTTCGTCTTTCACTTCATTCGCCGCGGCCTGCGTTCCGGAGCGGCCGTTCTAAATTATGTGGAAGCCCGCGAGGGGCAGCGCGGGGATGATGGACTCTGGTCGGTGGCCTGTGTCGATCATGAGGCCAAGGAAAGTTTTGCGGTGAAAGCGCGGGTCCTGATCAATGCCGGTGGCCCCTTCGCGGATCGCTTCAATAAGGCCTGTGGCGTCACGACCCAGCATCAGCACATCTTTTCCAAAGGCGTGCATCTGATCGTGCCGCGTTTGAATGAGAGCGAGCGCGTGCTGACGTTTTTCGCCGATGACGGTCGGCTCTTTTTCGTGATTCCCATGGGCTCCTGTTCCTGCATCGGTACCACGGACACGCGCGTGACCGAGCTGCCGGCCACTGTGAATGATGAGGATCGCCAGTTCATCCTCGATAACATCAATAAGCGCCTCAATCTTCCGAAGCCTTTGACCATGGCCGATGTGATCGCCGAACGCTGCGGCGTCAGGCCCTTGGTGATCAAAGGCAACGCGGGTGATTTCGATCAGGAGGAATGGATCAACCTGTCGCGCAAGCATGTGCTCGAATGCAATCATGAGGACAGGCATATCAGTATCTTTGGGGGCAAGCTCACCGACTGCTTGAATATCGGCCGGGAACTGGTGGATGACGTCCGCGACATGGGATTGACTGATGGTGAAGCTGCCATCTGGTACGGTGCCGGTGATCCTGTGATGGAACAGAAATACCGAAAACTTGTGGCGACTCTTCGGTGGAATGATAAGGAATGGAAGGGCGAGGGTCGATCCAGTGAAAGGCTCTGGCGCCTTTACGGTGATGACGCTTTGAGCCTTGCCGAACGCATCCAGGCCGATCCCTCCCTGGCGGAGCCTGTGCTTCCCGAAGCGCCCGTGCTCTTCGCCGAAGTCGCGCATATGGCCGATCATGAGCTTATCGTGGACCTGGAGGATTTCCTGCGCCGCCGCACACGCCTCAGCCTCGTTGTGAAGCATGAAGTTTTGGAGCAGAGCGCCGGTCTGAAGAAAGCGGCCGCGATACTCTTCGGGCAGGATGCGGATAAGCGCTGGCAGGCTTATTTTCAGCGTACTGCAAAACCGCAGAAGACCCGGGCCTGATCGCTCCAAGGTGATATTACCCACGTCCCATTGGAGTCTTTCCCGCCCGTCATGCGTACGATCACCGAAAAGGATCTGGTCTCGGCGCATGACTTGTGCCAACCTCAGGCGTTGGGAACGATGGCGGCGAGGGACCTGTGACACCAAAGACGACTCCGAAGAAAAGCAAGATTATCATAAGGCGCTGGCGGGAAGAGGACTTTGCGGGCCTTGTTCAGTGCCAGAAAGCCGTTTATCAAAGCGACTTTCCCACCGACTCGGCCAGTGATCGCCGCCTCTTCGAACTTGAATTCAAGAAGTTTCCCGAAGGCCAGGTGCTGGCCGAAGCGGACGGCAAAATCGTGGGCTATGCCTGCGCGATCATTGTCCAGCTGGATGATGCGCAGCCTTACTACACCTATTCCGAAATCACCGGCGACAGCACCTTCAGTACCCATGATCCGAGTGGTGACACGCTCTATGGTGCGGATATTGCCGTGCATCCGGATTATCGGGGCAGCGGGATTGCGGGGCTTCTCTACGGCCAGCGCATGCGCATCATGAAACGCTATAATTTAAGGCGTATGGTGGCCCATGGACGCCTGCCCAACTACCATAAGTACGTGGGCCAGTTCACGCCCGAAGAGTATGTGCATGAGGTGCAGGCGCGGCGGATTTTGGATCCGGCTTTGATCGCGCACCTGAAGGCCGGCTATTCGGTGAAGGCCATTCTGTTTGATCAGCTGGTCGATCGCTCCAGCATGAACTACACGACCTGGCTGGAAAAGCTCAATCCGGATTTTTCCGAAGCGAAGCGTCGCATCGCCTCGACGCCCATCAAAAGGCCGGTTCGCCGCATTCGCGTCTGCACCGCGCAAAGCGAGATGAAAAATATCACAAGCTGGGAAGAATTCCGGCGCAATGTGATCTTCTTTGTGAAGACCGCCGCGTCCTATCACTGCCACTTTCTTTTGTTCCCCGAACTTTTCACGCTGCAGCTGCTCGGTCTTCTGCAGCATAATCGTGATGATATACCATCCAAACTGAAGGAACTGGCCCAAAGGGTGGACGAGTACAAAGAACTTTTCCGGGAACTGGCCCAGGCGCATGGGCTTTATATCATCGGCGGAACCCACCCCTGCCTGCGCGGCGACAGGGTTTACAACACCTCGTATTTTTTCACTCCGACCGGCCGCGTCTATGAGCAGGATAAACTGCACATCTCACGCTCGGAGCGCCTATCCTATGCCTTCAATCCCGGCGAGGCCATCCGGGTTTTCGATACACCGATGGCCCGCATCGCTATTCTGGTGTCCTACGACATTGAATTCCCTGAATTGAGCCGCCTGCTTGTCAACTACGGAGCGGAGGTTCTTTTCGTCCCCTTTGCGACCGATGAAAGAAAGGCCTATAACCGCATACGTTTCTGCGCGCATGCCCGTGCGGTGGAAAACTGCGTGTATGTGGTCATCGCCGGAAATGTCGGCAACCTTGCGCACGCCGAAACCCTGATGATCAACTACGCGCAGTCCGCGATCATCACCCCGAGCGACTTCGCGTTTCCGTCTCATTCCATCGAAGCCGAAGCCGATCCCAATACCGAAACCGTGGCCATTGCCGAGCTGGATATCTCGAACCTTTTGCTGCAAAGGGATATCGGTACGGTCAGGCCCATGTTCGATCTGAGGGTGGATCTTTTCGAAACACAGGCCAAGGTACCTTTGGATTTGATTCGCTGTGACTGATGGTCTCAGGGGCAGGTTCCTGGACTTGCGCTCACCGTGTAGGGCGCATCCATGGGATAAAGGTTGGCTCCGTCGACCGTAAAATTGTAACGCGCTCCCGTGCCACAGGCCTGGACAAAATCATAGTACTGTTCCGCGGCATCCAGCCTGATTACATCCAGAGTATTGGATAGAAAGCTCTGACCTTCCACGATGCGCACCGCGCTTGCGCTTTTGATCACATACGCAGCTCCCGTCGATCCCGGGGCCAACACGCCTTTGCCATTTTTATCGAGAAGGACGGCGGTCGCTTCATCCACGCCCAGCCCGGTGACAAGGTCGGGGGCGGATATCGCGCCGTCTGCGAATTGTCTTGCCATAAATGTAGCCAGCCGTCCGAATCGTTCTCTCTGACGGAAATGGCTGTCGGTCACAAGGTTTTTGAGGAAGGGGACGTTGAGCATGCCCCGGGTGAAACTGATGGCCGGATCAAAAGGATCCCGCGTTGCCGTGCCGGTCGTGACGCTTGCGGTTCCCGCGCTGACAGCATCAAAGACAAAAGGTCCCATAATAGCAAGGCCCGCACTGGTTCCACCGATAACTCCTCCCCGCTGGTAAACCCGCTGGACCGCTTTCATCAGTTCGCTGTCCTTCCAGGCCACGTAATCCGCCTGGTTTCCCCCTGCGAAAAAGATCAGCTCGGCCCGATCCACCAGTTTTGCAGCGATGGCAAGATCAGCCGTGGATATGACTCTCGGGATAACGAGGGTTTGAACGGAAGAAAACATGGCCAGACCATTGAGATAGGCATCGTAGCCATCAGCTCCCGTGGCCCGGATGACCAGCACATCACCGGCCTTGGTCTGAGGATCCCCGGCTATCACATCGTGGGCCCAGACAAAGGCTGAATCCACATCCGTTCCGCCGCCCATAAGTATCATTCCAGGACCTTTCGGTGGTCTCACATCGTCCTGGGTTGAACCCAGCCGAGTCGTAGCCAAAATCGTTTCTGGCAGGACGACAGGACCTTCGGGAAACTTGCTCTCAGCTTTGAATGGATCCGTAGACGGCTCGTTGCTGGACGCAGCGGGTGTGCATGAACTTAAAAAAACTGACGCCAGGAAAGTAAAAAATCCCGGTAAAATTTGCCGCATGGTACCCTCGTTCGTTGTTGACTCATGGATAAGGAATCTGCTTTTAAAATGAGCTGGAAGAAGATTCCGTGGGAACCCTCACCAGTCGTAGAGTGAGCCAGGCGGCGATCAGCACATAGCTGAAGCCAGCCGGCATCCACATGATATAGCCAGCCAGCTGCTGATCCTCGATCGGAGTCAAACCATGAGCACTGGTGGTATGCGCGTAGAAGGAATACCAGATCTGCGGCGAGAGAGCCATCAGCACACCCAGTGCGGTGGAATGCAGGGATGCAGCAAAGAGGTAAATAATTCCCGCGGCCGCATTAAGCGCCGGTCGTCCGATACGTCGCAGCAGGACCTTCCAAAAAAAATAGGCACTGATGAAGAATGCGAGATGTTGAACATTGTGAATCCATCGGTTGCCCAAAGCGGATTCATAGAGTCGCGGCAGATGCCAGATCCAAAGAACCAAAGCATAAAGACCCGCAATGACAAGCGGTCGAGCGGCGCGCTGCAGCCCACGTCCTGAAAGGCTGCGCTGCAACTTCCAAAGACGCCGGCGACCCGCGTTGGAAAAGCCCATGCGCATAAAAAAATCCGAGTAGCTAAAGACAAAGAGCGGAGCTGCCACCATCATGAGCAGCATGTGCTGAATCATATGAATGGAAAGAAGCTCCTCGCTCAGAAGATCAATCGGCGGCAGCAGGGCGGCGAGCACGGCCATGATGCCAGCTGCAAAGAATATCAAAGGCCTCCACTCATGCTGCGCTTTTTTTCGCCAGCCTCGAATGTAGAGAAAACCAAGGAGCGAGAGATTCCCCAAAATCAAAAGGTACCAAGCGAAAACATCCTGAACCGAGCCATTTCCATGACCCCAGGCGGTTTCCGAAAGCAGAAGCAGCACAACCCATCCCGGCAGAAAACCCATCAGCAGTTCCTCCCGAGGATGAAGATCGGAACTGTTTGGGCGAGAATGACCAAAAGAAAAAGTGCATTCATGAGCAGGCTGCTCCTTGCCATGAAAAGAAAGATATCACCCTGTCCACCACGAATATCCGCGACACTGGCAAGTTGCTGGCGGCGTGCCATCCAAAGGGCTACTCCGGCGACAGCCACGGCCAGGAATGTCAGCAGTGCCAGACTCCAGAGCATGACGCTGAGGCCCATCCAGGAAACTTGGGCGAGGCCGCTGCGACAGAAGCCTTCACTCAAAGCATAGGTGCCCATCAAATGGAGCGTCCACGCCAGGGCCCCTCCGAGAAACGCAAACCAGATCCTGGACCTTTCCCGCATGACATAACCTCAAAAAACTCGGGGTGAGACGTAAAGCGTGGCGAAGACCAAAGCCGCGATCACCAGCGTGAAATACCAGGCCATGGCCGTTATTTGCCGATGAAGGATCAGAGTCCCGGAGACCTCGCCATCACCACTGCGGAGCATATGCAGAATCGCCGATACCAGCATGGCCAGACCGAAGACAATCAGAGCCACCATATGCCAGATGATGGTGTGAAAGAGCGAAGCGTAAGCATTCGATTGAGGTGTGAAGCCGGCCTGTACGGAATCCATAAGGATAAGAACACCGGCGATGAAGCCCATGAGAGTGCACCCCAGCAGGGAAAGAATAGGAAGTAAACCCTTCTGAAATTGCTGCCCAAGGAATAACAAGGCGCCACTGCCCAGGAGCGAGCCATACGTCAGGCCTGGTTTCAACAGATCAGGAAGCGGCAGCTCACCCTGCGGCCATTCGGGCGAATAGACGCGCAGATAAAAATAGGAATAAAAAAGGACGCCGAAGATCGTGGCCATGACCGTCAACGTTCCTGCCATGGCCCACCAACCCACAGCCTGCGTTCCGGTGGGTTCGACCGGCAGGCCGGTGAGACGACTGACATCACTGCTGCGCATCCTATGGATATCCCGGGCGCGCGGCCAGAGCCAGTGAGCCACGACTCCAAGGGTGAAGACAAGGGCCACGGCCGCCACGATATAGCCTTTAAAAAGCGTCGCGAGAGACATGATGATGATGCCAGAGGCCGCCGTGATCGGGATATAGGAAGGCCCTGCGACTCGTTGAATGGCTTGTGGTTCACCAGTTATGGCGTCGGTCACGAGAGTCGCGCGCCAGGTGCTGGGCAGAGCTTCCATGGCATCTGAAATTTGGACGAGGTGAGCAGGTTTTTCGCTCTCCTGATCCACCAGAGGCTCACGATTGACGATCACCGGCGGCTTGATGAAGATGTAGTTCGGCATATCGACCGTCACGCTCCATTCCAATGAGCGCGCCCCCCAGGGATTTTTTTCGGCCTTTTTTCCCCGCATGCCGAAATAAAAGACATTGATGACGACCATGATAAAGCCAGCGGCCATGATGAAAGATGCCACAGTCGAAAGGAAGTTCAACTCACCGATGCCCAGATTCGCCGAGTAGGTGTAAACGCGGCGACTCATACCCAAAAGGCCGGTGATGTGCATAGGAAAGAAGGTGAGGTTGAAGCCGGTGAAGACCGTCCAAAAACTCCAGCGTCCCAGTCTTTCGTTGGGGAGATGACCCGTGATGAGCGGCAACCAGTAATGAATGGCGGCAAGAATGGGAAAAACCACGCCACCAATCAAAACGTAGTGGAAGTGGGCCACCACGAAGTACGTGTCATGGGCCTGCAAATCAAAGGGAAGAACGGCTACCATCACGCCTGTCAAACCACCCAGGACGAAAATGAAAAAGAAACCCAAAATAAATAGCATAGGCGTTTTCAAAACGGGCGAACTGCGCCACAGGGTGGCAATCCAGGCAAAAACCTGCACGCCACTGGCCAGTCCGATCATGATACTGGCCGCCACGAAAAACCCTGCCGAGATTAAAGGCAGCCCCGTGGCAAACATATGATGTGCCCAGAGTCCAAAGCTGAGAAAGCCAGTCAGCAGCACCGCCACCACGATCAGACCATAGCCTGCAATCGGACGACGGGCGAAAGTCGCCAGCATCATCGACACGAAACCAGTGGCGGGGATGAACATGATATAGACATCAGGATGACCGAAGAACCAAAACAGATGCTGCCAGAGTATGGGATTGCCTCCGGCTTCAGCCACGAAGAATTTAGTGCCGATGGCTCGATCCAGTTCGATCAGAACCGTGGCTCCAAAGAGAGTCGCAAAGGCGACGATGATCATCACCCCCGCGACCAGCCAGGTCCAGGCAAAGAGTGGCACACGGCCGAGACTCATGCCAGGCGCACGTAGCTTCAGAATGGTCGTAACAATCTCAATCCCGGTGCCGACGCCTGCGATTTCGATAAATCCGAGACCTACCAAAAGAAAATCCACACCCAGTCCTGAGTAGGATTCCAAGGACAGCGGCGCGTAAACGAACCATCCTGTGTCGGGCACCGCATTGAATAGAAAGCCGGTGAAGAAAATAAACCCGCCTGAAATGAAAACCCAGAAGCTGAAGGCGCTCATGCGCGGGAAGGCCATTTCCCTGGCCCCGACGAAAATCGGCAGCAGATAAATGGCCACGCCTTCCAGAAAAGGCAGGATGACGAGAAACATCATGGTCGCGCCATGCATGGTGAAGAGGCGGTTATAGGTTTCCGGCCCCATCAGGTCATTATCCGGCACAGCGAGCTGCAGGCGCATCAAAAGAGCCATCATGCCGGCCAAAAGAAAAAAGACCAGGGACGAGACCATGAAGCGGTTGCCGAAAGGCTGATTGTTGACAGTGGCAAACCAGGACTTCAGACCGGTTTCCGGCGCTGTCCAGACTTTTTCAAAGGCCTCGCGGCGCTGCTGCCTATTCGTGTCGTCGACCGCCATATTCATTCCAGGCTCATAAGGTAGGTGATGAGAGGATGGTAATCTTCCGCTTGAACGTAAGACGGCGGCATGTGATTGCCGGGTTTCAAGGCCTGAGGGTTGGCCACCCATCCGGCGAGTGATCCGTAATTGTTGGCGACCACGCCGGCACCCAAGGAGCTTCGGCTGCCGATATGCGTTAAATCCGGCCCTACTTTTCCCTGGGCCGCGGTGCCACGAATGGTGTGGCATTCGCCACAACCCTCATTCAAAAAGGCTCTTTGCCCCTGCTGCAGAATGGGATCATGGACCTCTACGCCAGCGTTTTGTTTTTTGGTCGTCCAGGCCGCAAATTCATCAGGCGGCAACGCGATCACCATAAGAGCCATGCGTGCATGCTGCAGTCCACAGAACTCCGCGCACTGCGCCCGATAGCTGCCGGGTTCGTCCACCTCCAGCCAATGAACGGTCGTCTGTCCGGGAATCAAATCCGTTTTACCGGAAAGACTGGGGGGCCAGAAGCTATGGATGACATCCCCTGAAGTCATTTCCAAGCGGACCGGCTGTCCGACCGGCACATAAATTTCATTGGCTATCGTAATGTCCTGCTCGGGATACTTCACATCCCACCACCACATGAAACCTGTCAGGCGAATGACCAGAGCATCGGCGGGCGCCTCCAGTTTCTTGGTGACGAGCAGCGTATGGATAAGAAGCGGAACAAGGATGAGCGTCGGCAGTATCAGGCCACCGAGGGCGATGAATATGGTATCTCCCATCGGCGGTCGGACCGCGGCTGGTCGACGGCTTCGCCTCAGGGCCAAAACCAAAAGGACGATCACGAGAAGAAAAATTCCACCGAAGGCAAGCAGCATGATCCACCCAAGATCCGCTATCATGGATGCCGCTGGGCCGAAGGGTTGAAATGCCGAGGATTTGGCTTCCAGGAATTCCTGAATCCGCTTCGCTGGCGTCTCGAATTGAACACTATGATCAATCTTCATAAAGCCTGTTTAATATTTCTGAGGGAACGTTTGCGCGACGAGCACAAAGTCCACCAGAGCATTGAGTTCCTCACTCGAAAGCCGTTCCCCGTAAGCTGGCATGGCCACATGTTTAGGCGGTTGACGGATGAAATCACGCAGCTCATCCGCAGACAGCCGCACCTTCAAAGAGGTGAGGTCTGGTCCCACATCCCCGCCGTTTCCCCCTAAAGCATGACAGCTGATGCAGCTATACTCTGTAAACAGCTGATGCCCCCGCTGTGCATCCGGCCCCAATTGCGCCTGGACCGGCAGCGGCACGAGTTCCTTCGTCGGCCATGCCGTCCATTCCGACTCCAGTCGAAGACCTGTCAAAGTCAAAAGACCCAGGACCGTGATCACAATCATTCCCACTGCCAAGGGACGCCGTCTGAGGCCACGGTTGGCTCCATGATCCACAAAGGGGACGAGAATGAGAAACAGGAAAAGCAGCAGAGGAAAACCAAGATAGAACCAGGTCGTCAACCACGGAGGCAGATAAGCAACCCAGGCGCTATACCAGTGGAACCACCATTCTTCCGAGGGGAAGGACGTTTCCGTGAAATTCGCCTCCGGCATCAGCTCCCGAGGACCGAGCGCCAGAGTCAAGCCAAGGACGACGCAAAAAATCACAAAAGCAAAGATCTGCGATTCCACCATGGTATACGGGAAGAATGTTTCGCCTTCGTCTTCGTGGTGCTTCAGGCGATCGTAAAGTTCCTTTTGCTCCTCGGCTGTTTCCGGGGGATTCAAGCGTTCTGGAATGGTCGTGACGCCGTGAAACACGACGAGGTAAAGATGATAGCTGGCCAGTCCAAGGAGCAGTATAGGAACGAAGATCACATGCACTGCATAAAGGCGACTGAGGGTCGGGCTTCCCTGGGTCCATCCGCCTTGGACGAAATAGACAAGCTCATCACCTATCCAGGGCACGCGATGAAAGATGTTTAAGGCCACTCGGATGGCATAGACGGAGCGTTCATCCCAACGCAAGGTATAGCCAATATAGGAGTTGATGATAATGAGAAAGAACATGAGCACACCGATCACCCAGGTTCCTTCGCGAGGCGGCAGGTAGCCACCAAGAAGAATATGACGGAAGAGATGATAGAGAACGATTATGACCATCATGCCTGCGGACCAGTAATGCATGCCGCGAACGAACCAACCCATGAGCTGATGATGCGTGATATTCACAACGCTGGCATAAGCGGTGTCAGGCGATGCCGAATACATCAGACCGAGGGCAAAGCCCGTGATGATCAGAATGCCGAGCAATAAGAGAAGAGTCGCCCCATCGCCATAGTACCAGCGGGCCTTTGGGACCCGCCTTGCGAAAAATTTACGCCAGATGGGTCCCAGTGCCAGCCGATCAATCGCAGCATGAACAGCGTTTTCTTTCGGCTTCTCATCATTCTTCATACTCGTACTCATGATCAGGCCATGGGGGGAACGGAGCGGACATTGATTTCCAGAACACCATTCTGAATGCGATTGCTATACTTCCAAAGTCCACGTTGAGGAGGGCCGGCTCGGCGCTCGCCATTCTTATCGAATATTCCACCGTGGCAAGGGCAGAAGAACCATTCGCTGCCCTGGTCCCAAACAATAGGGCAGCCAAGGTCGCTGCAGGCTCGGGAATACACCACGAATTCCTGATCACTCCGGCGCCATACGTAAAGAGAGCGTCGGCTTAGCTTGTGATGTTCTTTCTGGTCGGAAATCACGACTTCCCGATTTTGCATGGCACCCACGGGAAAATCCGTCAGCGGACCAACAGGGCGCCAATCTTCGATGTCGCTCTCGGCAAAGGCCGGAGCCATCATGTTGATGAGCACGGGAACACCCACCGCGCCTGCGATGGCGCAACCTGTTCCCGCGACAGTGAGAGTGAGAAGCTTTCTTCTGTCCATGACGATCTCCTTTTCACTCGTTTGTATCTAAATAATTTTTATGATTTTAGAAATGCTTGATTACTTGTACGAGAGCATGGAATTTGCATGAACTTTTCCGGCTGATCTCCCGATACCTTGGAATAAATCATATGCAAGGATTTAACTTCTCTTTTCTTTGGATCATTCTGCTGGCAGGCGCGCTGGTTCTTCTGTCGATCGTGGGTAATTTTTTTGGACTCGGATTGCATCGTTTTCCTGGAGAGCCACGGCGATATACGCTTGTTGGAAATTCGCAACAGGGGAGGGTGGCTCTGGAACAATACGGTTGTGGTTCCTGTCATCGTATTCCAGGCGTGCGGGAAGCCCACGGCCGTGTCGGCCCAAGCCTTGAAGGAATCGATGAGCAAATCTATCTAGCCGGCCTGCTGGCAAACAAGCCCGAAAATCTGAAACGTTGGATTATGGAGCCACAGAGCATCGATCCCAGAACACTTATGCCCGACTTGAATGTCAGTGATGCAGACGCGGACGATATGGTTGCGTTTCTTTACGATCAACCCCGAACAGCCTGGCAGCGGGTGGTTCGCGAGATGAAATCCATGAGTTCGGAAAAAGTTCCTTGAGGCCAGAGGCAAACGATTAAGGTGCTTCGTGAGGATGTGCACCGTACTCAAAGGCGAGCTTGATGCGTCCATCGTCTTCCTGCGCCATCCAAACGATCATGCCCTCGTCATCCGCACGAAACACCACCGTGCGGGCATCCTCGCGCTCGATGGGGCGGCTCAGAACATGCTGCATCTGGACCTTCAGATCCTTCAACTCCGATCCGGGTGGATAAAGGCTCCGCACGGCGCTCAGCTGATAGCGCCCCGCGCCCAGAATGTCAAAGACAGCTGTTGTCACGGGCTCCTGTCCCCAACTCATCTCAAGACGTTCGCCAGAGGCCGGATGACCCTTGGTTTCCTGCTTTAACGTGAGGCCCTCTTTTTTGGCCCAAGCCTCCAAAGATTCCGGGGTCAACTTATGCTGCAGCGTAAGCGCCATCCAATCCCGCTCCACCGGCTCGGGGACTACGGTTTCTTTGGGAGCAACCTGGGTTGGTGTTGGCATCGGCGCAGCCCTGGGTTGCTCGGCCCGCGTTTCTTCAGAACGCGGCTCGTTCTGCACGGACTGCGGCTCCGCCTCCGGTTTTCGCAGTAACCAAAAGGCCAGGAAACCCAGGATCACAAGCGCAAGGACCATGACTTTTTTCATAGTGGATATTTCCAGGCTAAAAGGTCCTGCGTCGGGTTCACAAGATCCGCACGCCTTTGATAGGGATAACGATCACGCAGAGTCAAAGGCCCCGTGGCCCAGCCTGCAAAGCGCTCAAAATGCAGCATATCCTGATTCAATCCGATCAGTCGGCCGACATAAGCCACGCCCTGGCCTTGGCGCACGCGCTCACCGATGCGGATGCCGGCCGGCAGATGACCCGTGATCTCTCCATAGCGCACGATAAAGGAACCATGATCAATCACCAGAGCATAGGTGCCCAGATAAAATTCATAGAAGTCGATGACCTCACCCTCACTGACCGCGCGAATGAGAGTGCCGGTTCCAGCGTAAAGGTCCGCAGCCGCATGACGCCGCGTGCAATCATCGCGGCAGGATCCAAAACTTCGCGGCGGCTCGGTGTAATCAGCGAGGGCTGGACCGGAAAGTGGAAAGGTGAAGGGATCCTGCGGTCGACTGCTCAGGGCAAAATCAAGATCCCAGCGCATGCTATCACAGGCCGCGCCTCCTCCTTTTTTGCGGCAGGCCGCAGCATGCGAGAGCGAGAAGGGGCCATAGGCATGGTTCTGATCGGTGCAAAGACCATTCTCGAACACGGCTCCCAAAGGACAGACAGCGCTTCCGCGCGTGCTGCGCGCCATGGATACCGCCCATTCGCGCGCGTCACAGCCTTCGCCACCGCCGAATTCCCGGCACTTTTTGATCATGGCCTCAGGAAAAGGCCCCAAGGCTTCCGTGGCGGTCTCACAGAGGCGACTTTTGCTTTGATACTGAAAAGGAGTGGGGCAGAACGGGGAGTCGGCTGCGCCGCTGAGTGGGTCCGCTTCATCCGTACCCCCGCCGCCGCAGCCTGCAAGCAGAAGAAAAAATAAGGCATTTCGTAAGAGCCGTGGCATGAGGTCCCCCCTTCGTCGCTGCTCATCGAGCGGCGTGATTTCCTCTTTGAACCAGGGGGGTCATAGCCTTTGTTCTGTGATCAGTCCAATTCAAAAATTTGCAAGCGCATCAGGACTTCAAACAAAGGCCTTTCAGCACAAGCTTCTGCTCATAGGACAGAAACTTGAAACTCGTCAGATGCTCGGTCGTCACCTGCGCGATGCGACCGGGGCACTTGCTTTCCAATTCCCGATAAGCCTGCTCAACATACAGCGTTTCCGACTGAAAACCCAGGACGACAAGTGCTTGGGTATCGACTGTCACCCATTCCCCCTTGCCGGCGGATTTGGGATCCTGGGAACTCACATAAACCTGATGGATCGAATGCGTGCAGCCTGTCAGCATAAGAAGGATGCAGGCCAAAAAAATTCTCATGGGCTTCACCCTTTCTTCCGGACATGGATGCAATAGCCTTGCATGACCACTTCCTGCGCCACGGCGAGACCCAGAAAGTAGTTGGTATTCTGATGTTTGGTCTGTATGCCTTGGATGGCTCCGTTCGGACACTGGCGCTCCAGATCCTCGCGCGCCGTATCCACAAAAGAGTTGCCGAAGGGAATCAGAAGCACGACCAGATTGGAAGCCGAACTCGTCACCTTCTGCTTGCGCCCAGCGGCTGGAGGAATCTGACTCGTTGAAATCGAAGACACAGTCACGCATGCCGGAAGAAAGCTGAGACAGAGCAGGACAAGCATCATGGTTTTCATCGAGTTTCACTCCTGTGCCGCGGCGAGGTCGCCCCATTCGGGTTCCAGCGAGGCCGTGGCTTTCTGCGGCATGCAGTAGCCCTGGGCCGAAGTTTCGCGCGCCCAGAAAATACCGGGTAAATAGATCGTCAGCATATCCTGGGTCGTAACCCCGCGAACACTGCCCTGCGGACAGGCTTCTTTCAGCCTTGTGCCCAGCTGCAGCGCAAAGTCGTTGTCAAAGTTCAGTCCAAGAAAAATGAATTTGGACACGCTCGCCGTAACCGGCTTTTTCCTTTGGGCCGGGATATTGCTTTGCGAGACGGCGACCGTATAGGTGCAGCCGCTGCCCAGAAGACTGATCCATGCACAAAGGATGAAGAGCCTTTTCATATCGTCTCACTTCCTAGGGTTGAACGCAGGTCGCATCCACGCGCACGATCTGACCTTTGACAAAGGAATACTCGCGGGATTCCCGTATCGAGGTCACGTTGGTCAGATAGCCGCCTTTGCATTCCGCAGCAAGACGCTCAGGAACGTCGCGGGCATAGAATTCATTGAAGACGGGTGTTCCCGTCCGGGGGCCAAATTGAAAGTAGGTTTCGTAATATTCAGCCGCGCTGCCGATATTTTGGAGACCGCGTGATCCCGCAGCGGCTCCGAGTTTTCCGGCCACCCTTGCCGCCTCGCCAAAGTCCACCGTCATTTCACTGACCTTGACGCTGACGGGCTTGCCGCGCGGCGCGTATTCCATATCGCTGAGCTGGACCTTGTAAAGGACTGCGCAGCCACTATGCAGGAAAACGCAGAGAGCAATTCGCAGTAAGATGTGCAGCATGAGTCCACCTCACGAATAGGGAAAGACAGTCGCCTTAACTTTCAAAACCCTGCAGGGCCAATTCCAAATCCTTCCGGTTCGATGCATGTTCGAGCGCCTCTTCCTGCGTGATCACACCCGATTTGAAGAGGGTGAGCAGCGAGTGATCGAAACTTTGCATGCCGTAGGTATTGCGGCTGTTGCGGATGGCGTCTTTCAGAAGGTTGAAGTCCTCGCCCTTCTGGATGACTTCCCGCACCAACTCATTGGCGATCAGAATCTCAATGGCCGGCACCATCCCCTTATTATCCTTGCGCGGCACCAGACGCTGCGAGACGATCGCCTTCAGAGTCTGGGACAGCATGATCTTCAGGGAAGGATGCTGATGCGGAGGGAAATAGGATAAAAGACGCGTGATGCTTTCAGTGGCGTCCATCGTGTGCAGGGTGGAAAGAACGAGGTGACCGGTTTCCGCCGCCATCAGTGCGGTTTCTGTGGTTTCGCGATCACGAAGCTCGCCCACCAGGATCACATCGGGATTCTGCCGGAGGGCACTCCGGAGGGCCGCGGCGAAACTTTCCGCATCGACGCCGATTTCCCTTTGATTGATGGTGGAGCGCTTTTCGGTGAAGACGAATTCGATCGGATCCTCGATCGTCAGGATATGCGAGGCCCGCGAGGCGTTGATTTTTTCGATGATGGACGCAAGGGTCGTGGACTTTCCGCTGCCTGTGGCGCCGGTCACCAGGACCAGGCCGCGGCGCTCTTCGGCGAAGCTGTGCATCACCTGCGGCAGCTGCAGCTCTTCCATGGTGCGGATATGGTTGTTGATGACCCGAAGGATCATCGCATAGCTCTGTTTTTGCCGGAAAAGATTCACGCGGAAGCGATTGCCAAGAGGACTGGCATAGGCGAAGTCGAGGTCTTCGAGTTTTTGAAGACGATGCTTCATATGCGGGGGAACCAGGGTTCCGATCCAGGCCATCATCATCTCGGGCGTGATGACCTCGCCATCGGCCAGGTTCAGGATCTCGCCCTGAAAGCGGAACCGGGGCATGACCCCAGGTTTAAGGATGATATCGCTGGCACCACCACGAACGGCAACTTTTAGTATCTTCTCGAGGTTCATGTTCAGCTCGGCCCAATATAATAAAGAGGTCCTGCTATCAGTATAGCGGCCTCAAGGACTCCCCGCAGGAGGACGGAATTGCCGATGGGTCTCCGGTTTGAACGAACGGATGGCTGGCTTTTTCCCTTGGCGTTCTCTAAAAGTACCAGGGTTCGGCCTTGCGTTTGCAGCTGATGGAAGCATCACCTGCAAGAGTGTGATAGACTGCGGAAATCGCAGCCCAACCGGGGAAATTTCTGGATGAGTCATCGAGTAGTAACCCCGAAGCCCATCGGCAATATCGAACAGTTCCGTCTTCTGACCGAAGCCAGAAAACTCGACTATTTCAAGCTTTTTTACTGTGTTTGACCAGTTCATGCCTGCTCACTGTAGTGAAGTATCAATCCTGGATTCGGCCTTATTCAAAAATTTTTTAGGAAAGCGGCGATGCCGGAAAAAGAAGTCTTTGCTTTCCATTATTTGGCGTAAATAAATCTGGGCGCCGCCAATCTTTGGGCGCGTAAGAATGCGAAATGGACTTTGATTTCCCGGCGCAAACCCCGGTAATGATGGGCTAATCGGCTTCAGGCAAGGTTTACCGGTTTTACAGAAGGGTCGGCTGCCCCTAAAATGGAAGGAGATCCCTTTCATAATGGATAGCGTGATGAGACAGCTGATCGTCATTCTCAGCCTGGGTTGGGCCTCACTTCTTTCAGCCCAGGACGAAAACATCGCTCCCGGTGATGACCTGGGGCCGGCCATGTCTGAACAGGCCGAACACTTCGATATCCTGCAGCTGCCCAAGGGGGCGTCCGTGGTGCTGCCGCATCCGGCTGCGACTCTGGTTCCTTTGAATTTGAAAGTGCAGGTGTCCGCCACGGATCGTAAGCAGATACTGAAGATCGGTGCTGTCAGCAGCCA
Organism: Oligoflexus sp.; assembly: GCF_035712445.1. Lineage (NCBI taxonomy): Bacteria > Pseudomonadati > Bdellovibrionota > Oligoflexia > Oligoflexales > Oligoflexaceae > Oligoflexus > Oligoflexus sp. The sequence goes on from NZ_DASTAT010000050.1 coordinate 31,153, forward strand.
GGGTTCCACCCAGGTCGTGAATCTTGCGATTTATGATAGATATCAATCGCGGGTGAAATACCTGAAGATCAAGCCGGGAAGTTTCGTGATCTATGCATTCAAGAATCTGAACTCGCTGCAGCTTGTTCCTCAGAATGCAAAAGCCGCGGGCCTTCAGGGAACGCGGCTGCTTTTGGAAAGCAACCGGCCCCTGGGAATCAGCTATTAAGAAAGGGGATCATGCGCCCCAGCTCAAAGTCAGCTGGGGATCAGACGGCCGCTCATCATCAGCATGCGCGAGTTCGGTGTGAAGACCCACCGAGCGGCTGATCGAAGGAGCGGGACTGCCGATGCCGTATGATGCGGGGAAAATATCCTGAAGAATACGGCGACCCTTGGGCACGGTATCCATCAGATTCAGGACATCCGAGTTCATCCCCTGGCTCAGACGCAGGCTCAATGAACGATATTCCTCTTCCACCAAAAGGCTCAGATGACTCTGGCTGTTGCGCATCACCCAGCGGTGCAGCGCGACCAGGGTCGTGCTCCGGGCATCAATATACATCTTGCCGATCATTTCCATCACGGTGCTGGCGTGACGAAGACGCACTTCAAAGGGAATCGAACTATCATAGAGAGTGTCGATCACTTCCCAGGCGCGGATGGCCACCTTGGTTTTCTGATCCAGGACCATTTTTTTGAAAAAGCTGCGATGTTTGCGCAGTTTCTTGATCGTCTCCAGGTGCGCGGCCGGATTCTGCTGGGCATAGAGCCAGAGCGCGAGACGCACGGCCAGGGAAGGGCGCAGCGTTTCCTCGTCCTGCGCCGCGATCCAGGCATCCAGATCCTCGGGCATCTTATGCATCAGGTTTTCCCAAAGCGTATGCTCTTTCACGCGGGGATGAGCCGGAAGGCTATTCAGTTCATGCAGCAGCTCAGGAACGACAGCCCGCTGCCCGGCGAGGCGCAGCGCCTTGATCTCTCCCACCAGAGCCACCTGGTACCAGAACTTGCTGGTCGTGCCTTCCTTCAGCTGACGGAAGAGCGAGCAGGCGAGCATGGCCGAACCGTTATTCAAAGCGAGATGAGCATAGGTGAACTGGCTGATTTCACCTGGCTTCTGGCTGCTGCCCTGGGCCAGCGTGTGCCCGATGGATACTTCCCAGATCGCTGTATCAAGGTCACCCTTCTGGCAATAATAATAACCGAGAATCTCCGCGACCTGACGATAGACGTGACCCAGCTGACTCTTCCGCGGTTTGACTTTATTACGCAGAAGCAGACTTTTGATGATGCGCTCCAGCTTCGGCACCAGGGCTTGGGATGTCGTGCCTGAGTCCGCAAGCATCGCGATACAGGCGATGCCGTAATATACGCGATAGGCATCATGCACCGGATCTTCTTCCGCCGGTTCATCCATCACCTTTTGCAGAAACTCCTCCAGGACGATTTTCGGATCACGTTCCGCCAAGGCCTGAGCCTTTTCATCTTCCACGGCCGTACAGGCTTTGTTCAACAGGTCCAAAGACCACTTGCTTGCCATATGATGGGCTCCCTCGGTTTCATTAGCGTTGGAATGCTTGCGAGGGTATGTTTTGCAAAGCCAGGACCACGCGCGGTTTCGCGCAATTCCCGCGAGTTAGATCTGACCGTGGTTCACTGGAAAAAAGTCAGTCCAAACAGATGTTTTGCGCTTGATGCCCTTACCAACCTGATTTGATTGAAAGAATGCCTTGCGTCGATTCCGACAGAGAGGCAAATGCCCGCGCGAAACAAGGCCCTTCCTTGGGATCCACTGATTTGAAAGAGTTTTTTTGGAGTGCTTATTTTCGTGAGGCCTGAGCCCTTGAGAAAAACCAGGAAGCATATCAGGAGCGGGAGAAGTCAGGGCGTGAACCCTGACTCCCCTGTTGCAGAGTCTATGCCGCGGCGCGTATCGCCTGGACGATCGAAAGTCTCAGAACCTGCAGCGTGGACAGAAGCGTCGCGGCTGTCGAGGTGAAGACGCCCAGCATCATGGCCAGCATGATGGAGCTCGAATCCAGATGCAGACGTACGGGCAAAAGGCGATTGGTTCCTGGCGTCGGCGGCATCGGAATTCCCTGACCTGAAAGAACGTGCACCGTGAGCGTCATCAGAATCCCGAGCGCAGCCCCAGCCAGAGCCAGATAGAGCCCCTCCAGCACGAGGAGCTGGATCAGATCCTGAGGCGACTCTCCATTGGCGCGCAGCATGCCGAGTTCCCGCTTGCGTTCCAGAACCGTATTGGAGGCGCTGTTATAAATCGCGAGCAGGATCATGCCGAGAAAGACGAGACGGAAGATATTCAAAAGCGCCGTCAGGAAGCGTTCACCGTTCTCGGCCCAGACCTGATCCAGCACATAGATGGAAAGCGCCTCATAGCCGGGGAAATTCCGCAGCAGACCGCTTTGAATTCCATCCCAGTATTTTTCATCCTCCAGACCGATGGTGATGGATTCAACGCGCTGGGTATTCAAAAGAATCTGGGCTTCACTCAGCTGCACCTGAAAAAGGGCGTCATCGGCCTCCTTCATGCCGACCTGAAAAATTCCCGTGACGCGCGTGTCGATGGCATTGATGGTGCCGTCGACGGTCTGACCCATGACGGTCAGATTATCGCCGACCTTGACGCCGAGCGCCCGAGCCAGCCCCACACCCAGGACAAGGCCATCCTTCTGCGCACCGATCGCGCCACCTTCGATGAAATTCATCTTGTTAAAGAAACTCTGTTCAGAAGCGCCGACCACGCCCTGGCCGCGACCGGCGACGTTGATGCGGCCGTTACTGAGCAGCGCAAAGAATTGAACGCGCGGGAAGACGGCCTTCACATGCGGCTGAAGACGCAGATAATGCATCAGGGCGTCCGGATCTTCGAGCCAATGCTCCCAGGGTTTTTCAAAGGCCTGGCCCCAGTAGCCCTTGGTCATGACCTGGCCGTGACCAAAGCGGGAGTGTATGGAATTTTCCTTGTGCAGCGCGATCAAACCAGAGAAGAAGCCCTGAAGGAACAGCAGTCCGAAGACGCCGACGGCAATGGTGCCAAGGGCCACCAGTGAGCGCCTTGAATTGCGCCGAATATTTCTGAGTGCGAATTTAGCCAACATGTCGAGCCTCCTTGTCCGCGGAAAGGATGCGGCCGTCCTGCATGCGTATCTCACGAAGACCAAAACCAAGCACCATGGGATCATGCGAGGCCAGTATGAGCGTGACCCCACGCTTTTCCTGGATGCTCTTCAGGTTCTCCATCAGCTGCCGACCCGTGCGGCTGTCAAGACTCGCCGTGGGTTCATCCGCCACCACCACCAGCGGCTGTTTCGCAAGCGCACGGGCCACGGCCACGCGCTGCTTTTGTCCGCCACTCAATTGGTTGGGGCGCTTGTGACGATGTTCCCAGAGACCAAGATCCTGGAGGGCCTCCGCGACCCTTTCCTGCCGCAGTTTTTTAGGAACCTGCTGCCGGGTAAGAAAGAACTCGACGTTTTCCTCGACGGACAGAACATCGATCAGCTGAAAATCCTGAAAGATGAATCCTATATGAAAGCGCCGAATGTCATTCAGCTCGTCTTCTTTCATGGAATGAACAGGCCGATCCAGAAAACGGAGATCGCCGCCCTGGGGCGCCTCGATCAAACCGAGAAGATTGAGGAGCGTGGATTTACCGGACCCGGAAGGGCCCGTTAAACAGATGCCTTCGCCGTTTTCAATCCGAACATCGACTTCGTTCAAGACCTTATCTTTGCCATCCCGCCCGTAGGCGAATGTGAGCTGGCGTCCTTCATAGAGCATAAGTTCCTCGCGACAGATTTTTTGTGTGGTCCGTTCCTTGCGTGCAAGGAGTGGACCTAAACCCAGGGTCCCGAAAAAAGATAATGCCTTTCTGAAAGAAGCTCCTGAAAGTCCAAGTCAAAGTCCGACACTCCAATTCTCGCTTTTCCGAAACACGCAATGGTCACCCAGGGATGCTGGCTTGTGACAGGTCCTGAATGCAGGAAGATCAGAGTGTGCAAACCTTAGTGAAGAAGATCATTCAGAAAAGATAGCGCCGGGGCAAGTCGTGCACGACTGTCATCAAAGCCTCGCTTCTCGTGGTTTCCCGGACTTACACCGGTGGCGCAGCTCTTGCTCTATTCCACGCAAACAATTCGCAAGTATTCGCAAGCAAGTTAAAAGCAGGCACACGAGGAGTTCGTCATGAAGAAGCAAGAGCGAGGCGAGAGTATTGCCATCATTGGAATGTCGTGCTGGTATCCCGGTGCTCAAACCCTGGTGGAATTCTGGGAAAATATTCTGGCGAAGCGCCAGCAGTTCCGTCGCATGCCGGACGAGCGTCTTCCTTTGGATCAGTATCATAGCAGCGATCGCGCGACCCCTGATAAGACCTATGGAACCGAAGCCGCGGTACTCGATGGCTTCGAGTTTGATTGGAAGGGCCGCCGGATCCCGAAGCAAACCTTTGAAAGCACCGACATCGTTCATTGGCTCGCGCTCGACGTGGCGCTCAAGGCTTTGGATGATGCCGGCCTTGATCTGGCCACCCTGCAGAAGATTCAAACCGGAGTGGTCCTCGGTAATACCCTGACCGGCGAATGGACCCGGACCAACGCCATGCGCATGCGCTGGCCTTATATCGAACGCGTTCTGCGCGAGACAGCCGGCACCCGCGGCATGAGCGGAGCCAACCTTGACAGCTATCTGCGCACGGTTGAAGAAGCCTTCAAATCCGTGTTCCCCGGTGTGAACGAAGACACCCTGGCCGGTGCTCTTTCCAATACCATCGCGGGTCGTATCTGTAACTTCCTCGATCTGCATGGCGGCGGCTATACAGTCGATGGCGCCTGCTCGTCTTCACTGCTCGCTGTGATCAACGCAGCCCGCAGCCTGTCGAGCGGTGACCTTGATGTGGCCTTTGCAGGCGGCATTGACATCAGTCTTGATACCTTCGAACTGATCGGCTTTGCCAAGACAGGCGCCTTGACCCCCGATGAAATGCGTGTCTACGATAAACGCGCGAATGGTTTTATTCCCGGTGAAGGCTGTGGATTTGTGGTGATGAAACGCCTTTCTGATGCCGAGCGTGATGGCAATCGCATCTATGCCGTGCTGAAAGGCTGGGGCATCTCGTCCGATGGCAAAGGTGGAATGACGGCTCCGTCCATTCAGGGCCAGGCGTCAGCCATCGGCAAAGCCTATGAAATGGCTGGTTACGGTCTGGAAAACTGTGACTTCATCGAAGGTCACGGCACTGGAACCACGGTCGGTGACAAGGTGGAAATCTCGGCGCTCGTCGAAGTCCTCGGTGATAGAACCCCCGAACACAAAATCGGTCTGACCTCGCTCAAATCCATCGTCGGTCATACCAAAGCAGCTGCCGGCATCGGTGCCTTCATCAAGGCCACGATCGCCGTGAATCAGCGCGTTCAGCCGCCGATGGCAGGCGTTGAAGAACCCAATGCCCTTTTCAGCGAAAAGGCTCGTCACTTCCATCCTTTGATGGAAGGCAGGAAATGGGACGAGGATCGCACCATGCGCGCCGGCGTCTCGGCCATGGGTTTTGGTGGCATCAATACGCACGCAACGCTGGAAAGCTATGGCCTTCCTGCCGATCATCTGCGTCCTCGGCTTGATGAACGCGTGATGCTGCAGTCGCATGACAAGGCTGAAGTTCTGGTCTTCTCGGCCAGCTCGCAGTCCCTTCTGCAGAAGAAAGTGCAGCAGGCCCTGAATTATGTCCGCCGCATCAGTCGCGCGGAACTCGGTGACCTGGCCCAGGAGTCGGCACGCTTCGTTCAGAATCACGAGCAGTATCGTGCGAGCGTCGTCGCCAGCAAACCCGAAGAGGCTTATAACGCTCTGCAAAAACTTCTGGGACTCCTCAGCCAGCCGATGGAGCTGCAAAGCAGTCGCGAGCAGATGGAAGGCTCGGCCTTTATCACTCTCGGCCACAGCAGCAAGGCTCCGAAACTGGGCTTTCTCTTCCCTGGCCAGGGCGCACAAAAACCCAACATGGGCCGTAAATTGATTCAGCGTCACAGCTGGGCGCAAAGCCGTCTGGAAAAAGCGGATGCGGTGGCTCAGGCCACGAGTGACATCAAACTCTCGTCCGCATTCCTGATCGACGCTGGCAGCAACCTTGAGGACGCAGCCCGTCAGCTGTCGCGCACCGAACTTGCACAGCCCGCGATTTCCGTGATCAATGCTCTTTGGCTCGATATGCTGCAAAAATTGGGAATGACGCCGGCCATCGTCGGTGGCCACAGCCTCGGCGAACTCAGCGCTCTTTATGCAGCCAAAGCCTTTGATTTTGAAACTCTGGTGAAACTTGCCGCAGTTCGCGGTCAGCTGATGGCGCATCGGGCCGATCGTCCGGGTGCCATGATTCATCTGACCTGTGATGCACAGACCGCTCTTCAGCTGATGGAAACCGTCAGCGGAACAGCGAGTATTGCCAATCGCAACGCACCTGATCAGACTGTTCTGTCGGGCGACCCCGAAGCCCTGAAGTCCATCCTGGACGCCGCAAAATCCCGCGGTATTCAAGGCGGCCTTCTGCCGGTCTCGAACGCCTTCCATTCCATCTATATGGAAGAGGCGGCCGCGTCCTTTGCTCAAACTCTGTCCCAGATCCCTTTCAAAAAACCGGCTCTGAAATTCTTCCGCGGCACCGATGGCCAGGCCTTGTCCGGCGAGGCCGATCTGAAGGATTATCTGAGCCAGCAGATTCTGGAGCAGGTCGACTTCATCGCATTGGCCGCTTCCATGCGCGCTGAGTGCGAACTTCTGATCGAAGTGGGTCCTTCGCAGATCCTTTCCGGTTTGATGAAACGCATGCCAGGGGCAACGCTCTGCTTGCCAACCGAGTCGCGTCCCGGTCATGACGCCGATCTTAAAGTCCTTCTGGCCACGGCCTTCACCAAGGGCGTCGCCATTCGTTGGGATGAACTCTATCAGGCGCGTTATCTGCGTCCCTTCGTTCGTCCTGAAGAAAAGCATTTCATTGCGAGCCCCACGGAAAAAGCACTTCAGTTTTCCCAGGGCTCTGCCGCTCCCATTATGAAATCCGCTCCTGTGATCGCCGCTCCTGCTGCTCCCATCCCTGTGACTGCTCCTGCTCCCGCACCTCTACCTGCACAACCTGCAAGCCTTGCCTCGGCTCCTGCAGGGGCCTCGATCGAGGACATCATCTACGGCACGATCACAGCATTGACTGGTTTTGAAAGGAATACCCTCAAGCCTGAAATGCGTCTGCTCGACGATTTGAACATGGATTCCATCAAGGCCAGCGAACTCGTGGCCAACGTCAGCATGCATTATGGAATCGCCGGCGAATTGGAATCAACACCCTTCGCCAATGCCAGCATTCAGGAACTGGCTGACGCCATCCGCAGCAAAGTCGGTTCCGCTGAAAAAGCAGCGCCCGTGGCTGCGGCCAGCACCCCGGCACCGGAAGCGCCGAAGAAAGTCGTCACAAGCCGCGTAGCGGAAACGAGCCTCGGCAAAAACAAGGAACCTTGGGTTCGCAATTTTACCGAAGCTCTGCAGCCGTCTGAAGCCCTGCCTCAGGGTCTTTGGAATGGGAATACGGTTGCCGTCATGGCTTCACCTGCGGATGCCGCTCTTGTCGCCAGCTGGCAGCAGCAGCTTCAGACCGAAGGCGCCGTCATCAGCGAGCAGGCGGAAGTATCCCTGATCCTTCTGCCAACAGCAGCAAGTAGTGAAGCCTGGAACGAAGCCGTTGCGCTTCTGGCCCAGGTCGGTCGCCAGCTTTGGAAAAAAGGCAGCACCTTGATCTTCGTTCAAGGTGATGATGGACAGTTCGGTCGCAGCTCGGCGAGTGAGCAGATTTTCAGCAGCAAGGCCTTTGCTCAAAGCCTTGCGCATGAAAGACCCGACCTTAAGGTTCGCAGCCTCTCCGTTCCCGCCGACAAACTTTCGAACGCGGGCTGGATGCTGAATGTACTGGCTGCAGAAAAAGATTCCGACCTTGCGCTGGGCGTGGCCGGTTATACTCAGGAAGGCGAGCGCCTTCAGCCGGAACTGCAGCTGGATCAACCCAGCACCTATGAAAAGCGTCCTTTGAACTTCGATGCCCAGGATGTGGTCCTGGTCACCGGCGGCGCCAAAGGCATCACGGCCGAATGCGCCATCGCCATGGCCAAGGAATATGGTGTGAAGATGGCCTTGATCGGCTCCTCGCGCCTGAGCGATGAGGACTCGCGTAATCCTGAGCATCCGATCCAGAAGACTCTGAACAGCTATCGTGACGCCGGTCTGGTCGCAGCCTATTACGCCTGCAACATTACTGATGGTGATGCTGTGAAGGGTATGGTCGCACAGATTCGGAAGGAACTCGGCGAGCCCACCGCTTTGATTCATGGTGCCGGCAGCAATCAGCCGCGTCCTGTGTCTTCCGTGAAAGCGGCGGATGCTGAGAAGGAAATGGCTCCCAAGATCCTCGGCATGCGTCATCTTCTGAGCGCACTGGAAGGTTCCGCTTTGAAACTTGTGGTGGGCTTCACCTCGGTAATCGGTGTGACCGGTATGCCTGGCAACGCCTGGTATGGTTTCGCCAACGAAGCGCTTGATCTGATGATCCGTCGCTACCAAAAGCAAAACCCTCAGGCGCACACCCAGACTCTGGCCTATAGCGTCTGGTCGGAAGTCGGCATGGGCGCGCGCATGGGCAGTGATAAAAACCTGGAGCAGAAGGGCATCAGCTCGATCAGTCCCGAGCAGGGCATCGAACGCTTCATGCAGCTGATCCGCGGCATCAGTCGTGATCAGCAGACGGTGATCTCGTCCCGCCTCGGCACCATCGGCGCGCAGAAAGCTCCAGGACTGAAGCAGGATCAGCTGGCTCTGAATTTTGCCCAGGATATCGTGCATCATCAGGCCGGTGTGGAAACGATAGCGCGCGTTCACCTGAATCACAGTGAGCATGCCTATCTCCTTGATCACAACTACAAGGGCGCTTACCTTCTGCCCACCGTTCATGGTCTGGAAGCCATGGCGCAGATCGTATCCCTGCAGCATGATCTCGGCGACAGCCTGATCCTTGAGAACATTCAGCTGACCCGTCCCATCACGGTCGGACAGCAGGGCTGCACGATAGAAATCCATGCTGAAGTCCTGGAATACAAGGCTGGTGATGACACCGTCCGCGTAAGAGCCGGTATCCGAACCGCTCTGAGTGGTTTCAAGGTCGACCATTTCGCAGCCGAAATCGTACTGCAGGTTCTGAACGGGGCCGAGATCGAAGGCATTCCCGTGACCGAACAGCGCCTTGCTGTGGACCCGATGAAGCAGCTCTATGGCAGCATCCTCTTCCAAGGCCCGATGTTCCAGCGCATTCAAAGCCTGCACCATCTGGAATCGGATAACGAGACGGAAGGCCGCACGCTGTTCCTGGCCCGCACCAACGCAGCTGACCTCGGCGCGCATACGCTCGGCGATCCTTACTTCCGTGATGCGCTTCTGCAGTCGGCTCAGATCATCATTCCGCAGAATCAATGTCTGCCGATCGAGATCGAGCGCCTGGAACTGTACCGCGGTTACAACACCGAAGTGGAGCGTCTCTGCTGGAGCGATGTCCATAAGGTTGATGACAAGTCCTATAGCGCGACGATCACCGTCTTCAATCCCGAAGGCCGTATCCTGGAACGCATGGTGAACTATCGCCTGCAGTTCCTGGAAAAGAAGGCTCATCTGCCCAAGGCCATGGATCTGATCCAGGGCGAAGCCTTGCCGGTGGAAGAGAACAGTCTTCTGGCTCCTTACCGCGGCCTCGCGAAGCGCCTTGTGATCGGTGCCGAGCCTAATGGTCCCCAGGATCAATCGGTCTTCGTCCATCGCTTTATTCCGGACTTCAAGACCTTTGCGAACCTGAATCGCTCGATCTACTTTTCGCACTTCTTCAACTGGATGGGCCAGTCGCGGGAAATGTCCTCGCTCCCGGTGCTGGACAAGATCCGTGAGTTGACCGAAACCGGCCGCTGGGGCCAGGTCACGAACTGGGCTTCGATCGAAGTCCTGGGTGAATGCCGGAACCGCGATCGCGTGGTCGAAGCCCGCATGTGGTGCGGCCAGGTCGGTGGCTCGAAGAATTCCTCGGCCACGCTGAACTTCGATTGGGTCTCGCTCGGCGAAGACGGTATCGAAGAACGCATAGCCACGGGTCAGATGGGCTTTACCTGGGTCGAGATCCTCGATCATGGTATCGTCCGTCCGGCTGAGTTCCCTGTGGAATACCGGGACTTCATCGCGAGCATGATCGCGCGCAATGACAAGCCCAACAGCTATATCCCGGCCCCTGAGCCCTATCGGAGTCTTGGCAAAGGTCAAACGCTGTTCCAGGCGCCCGAGGGCCCGAATACAGCGATCACGATCGCGCAGAAGGTCTTTGAAACCAGTCTTTACGATGCCAACCTTGTGGGTAACCTCTACTTTGGCAACTATTCGATCTGGATGGGCAAGCTGCGGGATTCCTACTTCCACGGACTGGCGCCGCATCTTTATCGCGGCATCGGGGAAGCGGGGGAGCTGACCTGCGTGAAGAGTCGCATTCAACATCTTCGTGAGGCGATGCCTTTTGATGATATCCTGGTTACCATGGGTATCAAAGCGGTTCATCAGAACGGTGTGGATCTGCAGTTCGAGTTCCATAAGGTGACTCCGGAAGGCCATACGGAAAAACTGGCGACAGCCGATCATCAAACGATCTGGACCCGTCCCGGTGCCGATGGCGAGAAGGTGGCCTGTGAGCTGCCTCAGGACATCCTGAGTGCCCTGATCGAACATGTGGAAATCTCACTTTTGAAAACCGTGATCTAAGGAGGGATCGTCATGCGTTTCATATTAGGACTGGCACTCGTCTTTTGTTCGCAAGGCCTCGTGGCTCAGTCGGCTGATGAGATTCTGAAGAAAGCGGATGAGATCCGCGCACCTTCGGAATCCTATCGGATGGAGGTTTCCGTGGAATCCTCGGACCAGAGCAAATTTCGCTACGAGATCAAGGTCGGGGGCAAGGAAAGCTCGCTGATCCGTACCCTGGAGCCGCCGCGCGAGGTGGGCAAGAACTTTCTGATGCTGAACGAGGATATGTGGGCCTATGTACCGAACATCAAGCGTTCCCTGCGGGTGACGCTGAACCAAAAGCTCACCGGCCAGGCCGCGAACGGCGACATCAGCCGCATGACCTGGGTCGGTGACTATAAGCCGGCTCTGGAATCGCAGAGCGAGAAGGAATGGGTGCTCATTCTGAAAGCCGAACGTCGGGGTTTGACGTATGACGGGATTCGGGTGTGGATTGACAAGAGTAACTTCCGCCCGGTTCGGGGTGAATATCTCTCGCTCCAGGGAAAAGTCCTGAAGCGGGTGGAATTCACCGAGTATCGCAGCATCGCGGGCAAGGAAAGACCCACGCGTATCGTGATCGAGAACGCGGATCGCAAAGAGGACTACTCCGTCCTGCGCATTCTTGATATGCAAAAGGCCGAATTTCCATCGACGCAGTTTACGCAGAATAATCTTCAGTGAGAGGGTGTCATGAACCGTCTCATGTGGGGAGGCAGCCTTGTGCTGCTGATCGGGACCGCAGCGCATGCTCTCCCCGGTGTCTATGAAAACCGGGGACGAAGCCTGGGGATCGAGTATGCCCATGATCTGGAAGCCGGCCGCACGCAGCATAGCCAGCTTTTCTATCATGACAAGCATCTTTGGAGTCTTTCAGCAGATGCCACGGCCACGCGCTTTCATCTGCAGTACCGTTTGATCGTCGATGGCGAGGACAGCCAGACTTATGAAAAGCCCGGGGATCGGAACGTCGAAAAGCTGATCGCCTTCGTGGAAAAGCCCTGGGGCGATTTCAAATGGAGCCTTGGTCTGCAGGAAGTCAGCTGGGGGGAAAACCTCCTCCTGCCCATCCTGGATGTCGTGAATCCAAGGGATGTGGGTTACCTGCGCGGATTTTATGATGCCGGCGCCAAGCAGTCGAGTCCCATGCTGCTCGGGGAATGGAAGTCAGGCGTCCTGGATGCCCAGCTGATCGCTGTGCCCTGGGCGGTGAAAAGTCGTCAGCCCGAGGCGATCGGTGATTACAAGATCGCGGACGAGCGCCGCTATGAGGCCGGTGCCGACAGCGAATATGGAGGACGACTCGGTATCTTTCTGGAAGGCGTGGATGCGCGGCTTTATTATTTCCGGCATCATCCGCGGGAACCTTCGTACCGCTTTCAGGCGTTTTCGGGTGAGACGGACATCATCATCGACGAAGAGATGGTGACCACCTCGGGCATGAGCCTTTCCTATGCCGCCGCCGCCTGGCTTTTGCGTACGGACCTCGCCTGGCATCAGAATTTTCCCGCCACCAGCGTCGCGGCGGAGGTGGAGCGGACCGATCTGATGCAAAGCATCGTGGGCCTTAACTATACCAGTGACGACGGCCTTCAGACCCTGGGCGTCGAGCTTCATAATGATCTTTGGAAGACCCTTCCCGAGGCCTATTCGAAGGGACCATGGACGGAAGTGGAGCGGGATCAAACGCTCCTGACCTGGATCGCTGTCACGGCGAACCTGAGTTTTTTCCAGACCCTGATCGAACCGCAGATTTTTTATCTGCAGGGCCTCGATAACGAGGATCGCATGCTGCGGCTGATACTTTCGAGTCATGTGAACGACAGCACCAGCATCGGCTCGGAATATCAAAAGACCGAGGCTGCCACGACGAGTCCCAAGCTGCTTTTGAATAACAAGGAAACCTTGGCATTACGCGTGACCTACGCATTCTAAAAGGGGAGGCCGTATGAAAGAGACTTTGGTTCAAAGACCGGATCTGGACAAGGCCGAGCATCTGACGCTGATCGTCGGCCTTTCCTGCCGCAACCTGCGCGGATTTTTGTTCATGTGGATGAACGTCATCAGCTTTATCTGGGCCACCAAAAAAGCCCCGGGCTGCACGCATATCCTGCCTGGGGTCATCAGTCCCTTTTCCATTCTGCTCGTGAGCTATTGGACGAGTCCCCGGGATATGATGCGCTTCGTCAAAGCGCCCGCGCATATGCGGTGGATGCAGTTCATCTATAAGCATCCCCGCAGTCTGAATCTTTTCAATGAAACCTATGGCCGGCCGCAAAGCGCCAATTACATCAACAGCCCCCGTGGATACGCCGGCAGTCTGAAAAGCGAACAAGGGAGAGATGTATGAGAAAGAGCCTCAGTCGTTTGCTGGTCGTGATCGGCTTTTTGCCCACCAGCGTCCTCGGTCAGGGGGTTCAGCTGGGAACCCTGCACGTGGTCGTCGAAGGCATCAAAAACTCCAAGGGCCAGGTGAAGGTCGGACTGGAGAAAACCGCGGCTGAATTCGATCAGGGCCCGCTTCATGAGGCCCGCTATCGCGGCGAGACCATCGTCAGCAAGGAAGGCCGGATCGAAGTCCATTTCCGCGATCTTCCTTACGGCACGTATGCCATCAAAAGCTTCCATGACGAGGATGGCAACGGCCAGCTCAACACCAATTTCATGGGCATTCCCACCGAGGACTATGGTTTCTCGAATAATGCCAGAGGCACGATGGGGCCGGCGAAATTCGAAGCCGCCCGCTTCGAGCTGGACAGCTCCGAGAAGACCATAACCATTCGTTTGAAATAGGAAGTTCGCCTCTGCGCGACACTTGTGTGCAGGGTTCCTGGAGATTTTTCTCTGGGAACCTTTTCCCATTTCGGCGTTTTTCCCCTGATTTTTACCGCCTGGAAACTGTCAAGCCACGGAAACCATTTTAAAAACCGGAAATCCAGGAATTCGATTGACGCAGCGGCTGCATCCCACCCTCTTTCTTACTCTTGATAATACAATAAAAACAGACAGATACAGCTCAATTATGGGCCTGATTTTGGTCGCGATTTTGCAAGAGTAGGGGAAAGAATATGAGACCGGGAGTTTATCATGCAAGGCTGGGCACACAAGGCTCGTTGGAGTCTTCTCATGGCGCTGATCATCAGCTCCAGTTGGATGAGCTGTACGCGCAAAAAAAATGACAATCCATCCAAGGTTGTATCCGAACCCAAGTCGGCTCTTGATATTGACGCTTTGAATAACCTCGATAAGTATATCGAACCCGAGACCCAGGAAGACGTCGCCGGCGCCACGACCGGCCGCACTGTGGATACCGGCGAGGATACCGAGGATCTGAATATCGTTCTGCCTCAGTGCGGAATCCCGGACTTTGCCGATTCCAATGCCAAGACTTTTTCCACGCAGATGACGGAAACCTATACGCGCGTCATCAACGCGGGATTTGCCGTCGCCAATGTCGATATCACATCGACTTTGGATCTGCACGGAACCCTTCTGGAAACGACACTGGATGTGCATGTCACGCACGCCAATTCCAACGGGACATCCGTCTATGGACCGCTCGCCGATGTCGAGCCCATCAATCAGCGCGCCCTGGACTTGACCCGCAAATTCAAAGGCTATGTAACGAATTATACCGTTCCCAATAACTCCAACTTCGCCAAGGACTGGAAAGGGATCGTGTGCACGATCCGCGCCTCTGATCACCTTGTGAATACCCGTGACGGCTATAACACCACAGTGGATTTCTATCCGCCGGTGGCGCCTGCCATTTCACCGATTGCAGATGCCGCGCGGTATACCAAGGAGCTGGGTGATTTCCGCTTTTTCAAGAACATCAAAGCCAAGGTCACGACGACCAATAACCCGGTTTTAACCGTGGGCAAGGAATACAGCGGCAGTATCCTCGTCGAAAAAATCCCGAATGAGCGCATGACCCAGCTGGGCGTTTTCAAGGGCGATGTCGCCTATCGCGTCACCAATCGCTTCGGTTCCGATGCCGAGACCCTGGCGCTTGGTTTCCATCTTTGGACGGAATATTACATTGATAACGGTCAGCGGGCGTTTTCGGGCATCATCACCAACGTCGGTGATGAGGAACTCCGCTACTTCGCAGGCGTTTACAAAGGTCCTGCCGGTGTTCCCGCGAATAACGTCACCTATACGAAAGACATCAAGCCGCTGATCACCGAAAACTGTGTCAGCTGCCATCGGCCGAACAACAACCCGCGCCTTGACCTGAGCACCTATGCCCAGGTGAAAGCCGCGGCGGAACAGAAAGGTTTGATCGGCCGCGTTCTGAGTGGAGCCATGCCGCCTTCGGGGGCTCTGGCCAATGAACCGAAGAAACTCTTTTCAGCCTGGTCTCAGGCTGGCTTTCCGGAATGAGGTGTCCCATGCGGTCCCTCCTTCTTTTCATGATGCTGTTTCTCAGCGGGTCCGCTCTGGGCAAACCCCAGGCCGTGGATCTTTTCTGTGACGCGTTTCCCAGCAGCCCGTCCTGTTCGGGGGCTGCGATCAGCTGCAACTACTGCCACGCGGCGGTGCCGCCGGCTTTGAATCCTTTCGGCAGCAGCGTGAAGGCAGGAATCCAGCAGACCGGGACCGAGTTTCCGCCTTCCGCCGATGCCCTGCGGATGGCTGTCGAGGCTTTTGGTCAGGACGATAGCGACCGTGATGGTTTCACCAATCTTCAGGAAATCGAGGCGGGACATAAGCCAGGGGATGACAACAGCCATCCCACGAAAAACGGCTGCCAGGGCAGCACGAAGCTGGTGAACGGCCAGTGGAATCTTTGCCAGCGCGATGCCGCCTATGTCTATAAAAAGATCTGGCTCGATGTCTGCGGGGAAAACCCGGACTATGATGACTACAAAAAATTTGTCGGCCTTTCCGCGGATCGTCAGACCAAGGCTCTGGATGAGCTTTTGGATGACTGCATGGAAAGCGTTCACTGGCGCGGCAAGGATGGTGTGGTTTGGCAAATCGGTCACTACAAAATCCGCCCGGTGGGATCGGTAAAGTCCGGTGAAGATGCCGGCGTCATTCCCATCGTGGACTATTACGCGGACTTCAACCTTTTCGTCTATTCGCAAATTGATGGACACGATGCCCGTGATCAGCTGCTGGCAAACTATACCGTCACGCGGAACCAGACGCCCTCTTTGGTGACCTACACCAAGGTCACCCCGCAGCGGCTTCTCGATGGTCAGGTCATGCAGCCTGATAAACGCGTCGGGCTCTTGACGTCCTTCTGGAACCTTAGTTTTTATCTGAACTATACAGGCATCGCCCGTGTGCTCGTGGCCCAGGCCTTCAATGCCTACCTTGG
>NZ_DASTAT010000051.1 GCF_035712445.1 Oligoflexus sp.
TGCGGACGAATACCGGCACGGCCCTGAATGGGTTCGATAATGATGGCGGCGCAGCCGAAGCCCGCGGACTTTTGCGCGTGAATGGCTTTGCGAACGAGGCTGAGTTCACAGGAGAAAGGCAGCTCGGTCACACGATCTTCCGGCAACCAGCCGCGGAAAGGATCCTTGAAATCCTGACGCGAGGTTAAGGGAAGAATGCCAAGATCGAGTCCGTGATAACTGCCATGGAAATTGATGAAGCCTTTGGCTCCAGTGGCAATCTGCGCGGTTTTTACGGCGAATTCCACCGCCTGGCCGCCGCTGAGGGCAAGCCCGCCCTTGCTGAGGTGCGAAGGCAGAGCGGCTTTTAAGGTTTCAAGCATCTCGACTTTGGCAATGGATGGATACACATCCCCCATGCCGTGCGTAACGAGCGCCTCCTGGTTCATGGACGAGGCAAAAACGCGCTTCTGAACCTCGTTATTATGCCCAAGGGCCACGACCCCAAAACCCGCGCAAAGATCGATGTAAGCCCGTCCCTCGGCGTCCCAGATGGTACTTCCCTGAGCCCGGGCAAAAACCAGCGGATCCTCTTTCGCGTTGTAACTGGAATCACGACACTCCACGGCCTGCAATCGTTGCAGCCATTCCGCGTTGCTTGCCATGCCTCAAACTCCTTTGGCGCGGGGATGCCAGATGTATTTATGCTGCTGCAGATTCAAACGCACGCGGTGAAGACCGGCATCCAGAATCCACTCGACAAGGTCGGCGGGTTTCACAAGACCGAAGGCCGACGAGAACAGCACCTGAAAATGCTGATCCAGGTCCCCGGTGCGCACGCGATCGCGAGCCCATTCGAAATCCTTGCGGCTCGCAATGACGAATTTGATTTCATCCGTAGGTTTCAGATGGCTGAGGTTTTCATAGAGATTGCGATCCTCCATGCCGCTATCCGGGCACTTCAGATCCATGATGATATGAGTCGCAGGATGCAGATGTTCAATCGGCTCCGAACCGCTGGTCTCAATCATCACCTTGTAACCAAGTCCGATGAGGGTCTCGATCAAAGCCGGGGTCTCCGGCTGAGCCAGGGGTTCACCGCCGGTGATCTCGACCAAAGGACAGCCGAGTCGATCCAGTTCCGCCAGAATTTCGTCAAAATTCCGGCGCTCGCCCCCATGAAAGCCGTAGACCGTATCGCACCAGCGGCAACGCAGGGGACAGCCGGTCAAACGCACAAAACTGCAGGGCCACCCCGCATAAGCGGCTTCCCCTTGGACACTTTTATAGATCTCAGTTATGAGTAATGAGCGTTGCATGTGAGTTTCCTGGACAAGGACCGATTTGAAATGAATGAAGGCAATCGAAACGAAGCCCCTGTTGAAGCTGCCCGCGGCCCCTTCCCATGGCAAAGAGGCTGGTCACTCTTCAAGGCTATTTGGCCACAGCTGGTTTATATCAGTATGGCGGCGATCGCAATACCTCAGTACCTGGTTTATTGGATGAGCGCGCTCAGGGCCGCAAAAACGGTTCAGGAGATGAACACGCAGGTGCCTCAGGATTTTTTCTCGCTTCTGGCCCTCGTTGAATCCTTCAGTCTTTACAGCATTATGGAGCTGCTCGTCGCCGGAATTCTGGCGCTCTGGGGCTACCTCGCCTGGGTGACGGCGGCCTTCACGCATCTCGATGGTCATAAGGTCGAAACGATGCCGGTGCTGCTCAAAAGTCTGCGTCTTTTGCCCAGATGGATACTGACCGTACTCGTCCTGGCCATGCTGCTCTTTGTGCTGCTTTTTTTAACAGCCGCAGGGCCTGGCTTCGGCATCATCTCGCAGCTCCTTCTGATCACGCTCTGCGTCGTCGGCGTCGCGGCTCCCATTCTGCTCGTCATGCATCCACGCGTGGGAAAAGCCGTCGGTGGATCCTTGAAGATGGAATACACCAAAGGCAGCGGCATGACGCGCTGGTCGGCTTATTTCGTGCTTCTGACCTATGAAATGCTGCTGCTCGGCAGTCTCTCCCTGGTCGGGGCCGGCGTCAATGCTCTGAATCATCTCGATAATCGCATGGCCCTGCCTCGCTCGACCTGGTTTGTCACCAGCGATAGCTTTCCTTTCGGCGTGATTCCCATGCTGACCGAAGGCGTCAGCACCGTACTGAGCACGATACTTTTCGCGCTTTTTGCCATCATGACAACCAGCTTCGTGGCTGATCTGAAACGCATAGGCCGCCTGCGCTCGACCATTGAAATTCGCGTTTAATCCCAGGCCGCGACAGCCTGACTGGATCCCAGGATCCAGTCGCCCCGTCCCTTGTCCGTCCTTTCCCACGGGTGCTATACTTCCTTAAGCCATCTCCAAATAATTCAAGACGATCACGCGATCCAAAGACGCGGGCAAGTGGGTTGAAGCGTGCTGCGGTTTAGCCTCTCACTATTCATGACTTTTCTGGTGTCGACTGTCATCTCGGGCTGTCTTCTGACGCAAAATTTTGATGCCCGTTCCCAGGCGAGTTCGCACTTCGTAGCCCGATTTGTGGCGCATGCTATCCTGCAGCAGATGAACCGCCTCACACCGGGTCTGGAGGCTTTGAGCCGGGATGCTGCGATCTGGCAGAAGACGGCATTTCTTAAAGTGGATGACTTTGCGCGGCAGCATGGTCTGGAGCAGCTCAGCATTTTCGTCAAACCTAAAGGGCAGAATGAGTATGTGACCTTCACGACTCTGGTGCCGCGCGATCATCAGATCTTCACCTATGCCCCTGGAAAATACGGTTGGGAACGGATTGCGATCGGACGTGACGATGGGGAAAGCCAGCATTATCGACTTCGCTTCCCGCATCAGTTTTCCGGCACTGAACGCAAAATCACTCTTATTCGCGTGGACGATAAACTCTATCTGGATATCAACCAGCCTCTGGAGCCCGGCGTTGTGCGCATGGCGCTGCCGCTGCCGGATTCCTTTCTCACCAAGATGGAAAAAGAAACCGGACATCGCATCAGCTTCTATAATTCCAAAAACCAGTATATTGCCGGCATCCTGGAGCCCGATGTGGAGATTCCTGATCAGGGTTATTTCACCAACCTCGGGATTGATGGCGTTGATTATATCAACTACGCGAGCAGCGTGATGATTGAAGGATCCGAGCTGGCCAAGGTTGTGATCTCAATGGAACGGAATCGACTGACAGGAACGATCACGAAAATGATGCTCGTGATTTTTGGAGTGAGTGCCGCCCTCTCGGCTTTGGTCTGGGGCGGTCTTTTTCTTTATCGACGGAATCAGCTCAACATCAGCCGCCCCTAAGGGCCGCTTCGATCTCTTCCGGCTTGAGCCATTCCTCGCCCACACGGCTGAGCACATGCGGAATCTGTGCATCCTGCGGCGCAATCTTTTCGGCTGCAAAATTCCTGTCAACGAAGACCGGCAGATTCTCGACGAAAATATCCCGCCAGCGCTTGACGTCCTTTTGGCCCAAGGCACCAAGATCCGTAAGGAAATCGCGGTGACTCCGACCCTTGCGATAATCGGGCTCCAGACTCGGATGGGCCAGATATTTTTCAATCCACTCGATCTGCATATCGATAAGAATGGACGCCTGGTACATAAGATAATTGCGGCTGCGAAAGAGTGAAGTTCCGGCAATCTTCAGCTGGCCATGAACGATATCGGAATGCCCCCGCTGATCAAACGCAAGCTGCGGCAGCTCACGATTCAAACAGTCGATGACCGATTGATTCAAAAGCCGGAAATAGCGATCGTTCGCATAGAATTCCTTGACCCAAAGGCCAAGGCTGACGATCAGACAGCCCGAATGCAAAAGCACGGTGCCGCCCCCGCCGAGGCGTTTGAGTATGGGAATGCCATCCTCCACGCAGGCCCGGACGTTGACTTCCTTTTCGACTTTGTTGCCGCGTCCGAGCACGACCATAGGCGCCTCAGGAATCCAGACTTCCGTCGCCAAAGGCCGGGCGCAGGCCTTCAGAACCTGATCATCAATCCACATTCAGGGGCTCCCCTTCACAAGATCCTGCACCCAATAAAGAGTGAGGCACATCAGAAGCAGAAGACCAAGGATATCCACCACGGTGGCGATCACAGGAGCCGAGGCAATGACAGGATCCCAACGGAAGCGGCGCATGATAAAGGGCAAAAGGGCTCCCAGCAAAATGCCGAGGATAACAGTCACGCCCACCAGAGCCGCTAAAACCATCGCGTAAGGGCGATCGAGACCCTCCGCATAATGCGCAAAACCAAATCCAATCAAACCGAGCATCAGACCCAGGGCCAGGCCGATGAGGATTTCCCGCCCTAAGAGTCGGCCGAAGTCCGATCCCAGGATCTCCCGAACCGCAAGGCCTCGCATGGTCATGGCCGCGGCCTGCGAGCCCGCCATGCCACCGGCAGAGAGCACCATCGGCAAAAAGAGCAGCATCAGTCCAAACCCGGTTCGATCACTGAACATGTTTTTCAGGATCACAGAGGAAAGCATCGAAAGCACAAAGACCGCGACCAGCCACGATCCGCGCTTACGGATGAGCTGCCAGAGGGAAGTTTGGAAATAAGCTTCCTGCAAACTGCTCTGCCCGCCAAAGGCCTGGATATCCAGCGTGGCCTCTTCCTCGGCCACATCGAAAACATCCTCGGCTTCAATCAGTCCAATCATTCCGCCCTCTGTATTCAGAACGGGAATATAGGGCCGATCATACTTGCGGAACACATCCACCGCCTTCCGTCTGTCATCGGTCACCAGAAGCGTAACGAGCTGCCTATCCATCAGCTCATCGACCAGGATGCTGGCCGGATCAGCCAGGACGAGGCTCGAAAGGTTCACATGCCCCAGGAGTTTACCCTGCGGATCCACCACAAAAATCTGATTCAGAAGATTTTCCGGAACGCGGCTGCCGCTCCAGCGAATCGCGGCCAGGGCATCATGCACACTCATGCCCGAGGGAATCGAGAAAAATTCCGGATTCATCAGTCGACCGACGCTGCTCGCCTTATACGACAGCATCTGCCAGGTGATCTGCATTTCCTCGGGATGGAGCTTTAAAATAAGCTTTTCCCGAATTTCAAAAGGCAGGTTCTGCAGAAGATGGGTCCGGTCGACGGTTTCCATCTGATTCAAAAGCGAGGCCGACACAAGGTCTGGCAGCTGATCGAGCAGCTTGGCCTGCAACTCGAAAGGCAGGTAGGAGAAGACCTCGGCCCGACGGTCCTTGGGTATCAGTCGGTAAAGAACAATGCACGACACGATATCGAGCTGCGCGAGTATCTCGGACAGATCCGCAACCTCGATCTCTTTAAAGATCTGCCGCAATTTTTTAAAGGCCCGCTCGGCAAGCAATTGCGAGATTGATCCGGCCGTCGGTTTCAGAGCGTCCATCGTCACGCGCCTTTCTTTTCTGCGCTTATTGAACAAAGGCTATCCAGGGCCTCTTCCACAGTGGGAGCCTCGTCCTCGGCTTCACGCAAGGCTTCCAGGAAGTCCCCCATACGCTGCGGACGCAAACAGTCGAAGGCCTTTTGAAAACGCTGGGTATCAGGCGCATAAAGAGCGGCGCCAAGAATGGACGCGTTGTTCCACTCCCGATTCCGCGCAGCCGCCAGTTCCGGGGTCTTAAGCTCCGGAAAACGCTCACGGCGAAACGATGCAATGATCGCTGCCTTTTCCTTCAACTTTTGCTCAAGGTCCATAGGCTTGCTATAAAGCTCTTTCAGGGCATCGCGCAAGGCAAAGATCCATTGCGAGAGCTTTTCCTTTTCCTCTTTATAATTCTTCAACTCCGAAAGACCGACCCCACCCCTGTGAGCCTTCAGGTAAATCTCGGTCAAATGCAAGGCCCCGAATTCCGCCAGGTTTTCATTGAACGCGGCCGAGCCCTTGGACCAGAAGCTCCGGTGCACAAGCTCGTGCAAAAGGAGCTCAATGAAGTCCTCATCCCTGCGTTTGGTCATGGCATCATAAATGGGATCGGCGAACCAGCCCAGACTGGAAAAGGCACCCACGGTGCCCAGACTCACGTCCAGACCGTCGGCCCTGAGCTCCTGGGCCTTGGCATCACGGGCTTCACGATCAAAAAAACCGAGATAGGGAACCCGGCCGACAAAGGGAAACCACCAGGTTTTCAGTTCCAGACGGTCGGCTGCGGCCGCCTGGACCAGATAACTGACTGTTCCCGGACCGGGAGCTATGTAGTGTTGGTAGGCATCGCCGACGTTCAATCCCTGCTCGGCGGCGAATTTCAAGACTTCACGACTCAGAAGGAGCTTTTTACGCCCGGCCTCATCCAGATCGCTCTGCAGGGCTTCCGCGACCGGCATGCGACTGTTGAAGGCATTATTGAACCAATACGCCTGCTGCAGGCTGTAACAGGAACTCAGCAGCAAGGCGCACAGTCCCAAAATCCATCCGTGTCCAGGCATAAAAGAACGAGCCCCCTCTTATGGACTTCGGCTGCGTTCTCAGGCGCGCAACGGAGTGATACCGAGCTGAATGCTTTCTTCCGCCAGCTCGAAGGTGCCTTTGAATTCACTCGAAAGACTCTTCACCACCTCCAGCGTGCGACCCTGCGTTTCCGACTTGATATAGTCCTGGAACTGCAGCACCGCGCGACCGATCTCGTCACCGGCCTGAACCTGAATATCAATCCTGTCGGTCACCTGAAGACCGCTGTCTTTACGGAAGTTCTGAATCCGATTCACAACTTCACGGGCAAGTCCTTCAAGGATCAGCTCTTCGGTCAGATGCGTATCCAAAAGAACGGTCACGCCCATTGCTGTGGCAATGAGACGATCATCCTTGGGACCACGGTCGATAAGGAAGTCCTCGATGGTCAGCGTATGACCCAGAACGTCCGTACCGTTCCCGGATTCCACGACCGCCAGGAGTTTCGCGACTTCCTGTGGATTTTTATTCAGCCCTTCCAGATGCGTCCGCAGCGTGTTCAGATCCTTGCCGAGTCGCTTGCCCAGAGTTTTCAGGTTCGGCTTCACGGAAAGATTCACAAACTGGGTTTCATCCGTGCTGAACTGAAGTTCCTTCAGGTTCAGCTCGTTTTTGATCAGAGCCTGAGCGCTGGCCACATGATCGGCATCGGTCTGGCTGCGCGTGATCACCATCATGCCCGGCAGGACCTGACGGGTTTTGATCTGATGTTTGGCGCGCAGCGAACGGCCCAGCTCGGCGACCGTGCGGACAAGGTCCATGCGGCGTTCGAGGGCACTGTCGATGACCTTTTCCTCGGCCACCGGCATATCGCAAAGGTGAACGGA
Source organism: Oligoflexus sp. (assembly GCF_035712445.1). Classification (NCBI taxonomy): domain Bacteria; kingdom Pseudomonadati; phylum Bdellovibrionota; class Oligoflexia; order Oligoflexales; family Oligoflexaceae; genus Oligoflexus; species Oligoflexus sp. Next base: position 7,254 of record NZ_DASTAT010000051.1, read on the forward strand.
AGCCGGCACGTTGGCCAGATCTTCGGTCAGTCCGCGATAGATGCGTTCGGCTGTGAATGGCGCGAAAGGAGCCAGAATCTTCGAGAAAGCCGTCATCACATAATAAAGCGTCTCGTAGGCTTCACGCGTATCCGCGCTCAAGGTTTTTTCGCCTGCCCAGAAACGGCGGCGGCTGAGACGGATGTACCAGTTGGTCAGATCTTCGATGAAGGCCAGAACACGCGGCACGACGTTATAAAGATGATAGCCTTCCATTTCCTTATGCACACCGGCGATCAGCGTATGAAGACGCGAGATCAGCCAGCGATCGAGTTCACCCTTCACCTTGGGAGCCGCGCCGGTCACGAGCTGAGCCGACGGCTGCCAGCCATCTGCAGCGGCATACGTGGTCAAAAAGCTGAAGGCGTTCCAAAGCGGGAGTATCACCGAACGCGTCGTTTCCTTGACGCCGTCGTTGCTGAAGCGCAAATCTTCAGCACGCAGAACTGCAGAGTTCAGCATGTAGAGCCGCACGCTGTCGGCACCGAACGCGGAGATCAGTTCTTCCGGTGGCGTATAGTTTTTCCAGCGCTTCGACATTTTTTTGCCGTCGGCCGCCAGGACCATGCCGTTCACCACAACATTCTTGAAAGCCGGTTTGCCGAAGAGGCCGGCACTCAAAACCGCGAGGGTATAGAACCAGCCGCGGGTTTGATCCTGACCTTCCGCGATGAAGTCTGCCGGGAAAATTGTTTCAAAACGTTCTTTATTTTCAAAAGGATAATGCAGCTGTGCGTAAGGCATCGCGCCGGATTCAAACCAGCAGTCGAAGACTTCGGCCACGCGTTTCATCTGGCCCGCGCAATGCGGACATTTGAAACGCAGATGATCGATCTTGTGGATGTGAAGATCATCAACGGTCGCGCCGGTCAGTTCTTCAAGATCCTTCACCGCACCCAAAACCGTGCGATGCTGATCGTTCTTGTCACAGATCCAGATCGGCAGCGGCGTACCCCAGTAACGGTTGCGGCTGATCGCCCAGTCGCGCGCATTCTTCAGCCAGTTGCCCATGCGGCCCTGCTTCAGATGCTCGGGAACCCAGTTGATGGTGAGGTTATTTTCCACCAGCTGATCTTTGATCTGCTCGACCGCGACAAACCACGAGGGGATCGCGCGATAGATCAAAGGCCCGCCTGTGCGTTCGCACATGGGATAACTGTGGACCAAGGTTTCATGGCGAAGAAGATGCGCCGTGTCCTTGAGAGCCTTGATGATTTCCTTGTCGGCGTCCTTGACAAAAAGGCCTTTGAATTCAGGGATCATGTCCTTGAATCGGGCTTCCTCATCCAAAGGATCGACGATATCAATGCCAGCGGTCGCACAAACCCGGAAGTCGTCCTCACCATATGCTGGCGACTGATGCACGACGCCGGTACCTTCCTCGGTTGTGACATATGAATCGGCCAGAACCTGGAAAGCGTTCTTGTGATTTTTGAAGTAAGGGAACAATGGCTCATAGCGGCGACCGGCCAGATCACTCGCTTTGACTTCAGCAAGGATCTGATAGGGCTCGCCTTCGCCCTTTTTCTTTTTGAAAACGGCATCCAGGCGGGTTTTGGCCAGATAATAAGTCTCGCCATTTTCCGCGGCCTTGACCTTCACGTATTCGATATCGGGACCGACAGCCAGCGCAAGGTTGGAAATCAACGTCCAGGGTGTGGTCGTCCACGCAAGCAGGTAGGCGTCTTCATCGACGAGTTTAAACTTCACCGTGATCGCCGGATCCTGCACATCCTGATAATTCTGGTTGGCTTCGAAGTTCGAGAGCACAGCCGTCAGACGCGGGGAATAGGGCACCACCTTGTGGCCCTGGTAAACAAGGCCCTTGTCATAGAGCGTTTTGAAAACCCACCAGACCGATTCCATGAAGTTTTTGTCCATGGTGCGATACTGATTATTCCAATCCACCCAGCGGCCAAGGCGCGTGATGGTCTTCTGCCATTCGCCCACATAGTGCACGACAGATGCACGGCAAAGTTCATTGAACTTCGCCACGCCCATATTCAAAATATCCTCACGACCTTTCAGGTTGTGAGTCTTTTCGATTTCATATTCGACTGGAACACCGTGGGTATCCCAACCGAAGCGGCGTTCCACATAAAACCCGCGCATATTCCAGTAGCGCGGCACTGTATCCTTGATCGTATTCGCCAAGAGGTGACCGTAGTGAGGCAAACCGTTCGCAAACGGCGGTCCATCATAAAACGCAAATTCGCGCTGACCTTTGCGTTGCGCATTGGATTTTTCGAAAATCTTTTGCTCAGCCCAAAAGGCTAGGACTTCCTCCTCCATCTGGGGCAACTTGACGTTTGAGCTAATGGCTTTCATAATGTTTCCTCACAAGGATACCCACCGATTCATTGGTGGGAGGAATTGGGAGTACCCGCTTTTACTAAGAATTGACCGCGTAAGAGTATCCATCCACTCTCTGGAGGACTCGGCAAAAATTATGACTGATACCTTGCACTACTTTACCTTCCACTTTGACATTGAAACTGCCAGTTGACCTGACGGCAACGCGGCCCTGATAGCATCCAATCTTCTTGCCTTTTGTGACTTTGGCTTCGATGAAATCCCCAGTTTGAAAGCCAAAGACTCGCTTCTGCGCCTTGGGCGAGGTTCTGGGGAAGCCGTATCGATCTGGCAAGCACTTTAGCCGTGATCCCCGTGATTCAGCTTTTACTAAAAGAGGCTTATGCCGTGGATGAATGAAGACCTTTTCTCCGCTCTCACCGACACACGCGGCATCCACCCAATGATCCTTATGGTATTTTTGCCTAGAACGATTGGACTTGGTCATGCCGCCAGACCAAAAACTAATAGGAAGAGAAAATATTCCAAGAGCATTTCCTATCGCATAGCGGCTGGCATTGACTGCGGCGGCATCTTTAAGTGGGGTTTTCGAGTCTATAAGGATTCGCGCAAGCAGGTCTTTATTGTTTCTCAAAAAGTCCTCAACAGGCCGGTTTCCCTTTCTCTTGTTACAAGCTCGACATGCCAGCGTCAGGTTACTGATCCTATTGGAGCCGCCAAGGCTTTTCGCATGGATGTGCTCGACTTCCAAAGGGATACCTTCCTTCTGACAATAGGCGCACTTTCTCGCCCATTTCTCCAGAAGATATTCCCGAACCTCGTAACCGAGTAAGGTCCCTTGCTGATACTCCACGCCTGATATTTCGGGGTTGTCCATCTTCTGCATATCAAATCGAACAGTTTCCACAGCAATGGAGCAAACCGGGGAAAACCGTATAAGTTTAGCAGCCCAGCTCTGGACATTGTCAACACGTGATCTAAGCGATGGGGGCAGCCAGCCTTGGGACCTTAGACGATTCAAAAATCTCGGAGCCCTGTATCGCGTTTTTCTTGCCCTCCTGGACCTGCGAAATGAGCGGCGGGCCTCAAGTGCGTCTTTAACCGCTTGACCTCGGTGAGAAAGATTAGCTGCGAAAATGGTGCGCTTGCCGCGTCTGAAATCCCCCACCAAGGCCAAGCCTGTGGTCCTGCTTCCGGGATCGACTTTAAGCTCGATCAGTTGCACATCTCCATCGGCTCGATTTTTGAGAATAATCGTAAACGGAAAGCGGCGATAAACGGCCGCCTTTCGCTTCTTCAACAACTCTTTAGCACGTGCCGGGTGGCAGGGCATAAGAGCCCTTTTCGAATGTGACAGAACAAGAACTCGTTGCATGTTTTGAGTTACCTCAAAAATTTCCGCCTTCGCGGATAAAGGTCACCTAGGCAATGTTATCGAGCGGTTTATTTGCAAGCAGCACGGCCTTTACCCCTAAGATCTGTTTAACCGCTTGCCGCAGAGCCCAGGACTGGTGAAGCATCCGGGGGTGCCTATATGATTCGCTCATAACGGAGTCTCTTGCGAGACTAAGCCGGGTCAACCAAGCATGAATTTCGTTTCCTTCTTTCATGCCTGCCATTTCAGTGGCGGGTGATTGACCCGATACTCCTGGAAAATCCCTGCCAGCGAACAAGTTGCAATGTTGTACACCTTATAGACGAGCAGAACAACAGGAACAACCCCTTGAAAGCTCTGTCATCCTTGGTCTCTGCCCGACAGTAAGGCGGCCCAGGCAGCGAACAGCGACCGCCGCAAACTCTACTTTATCAAATGATTTTGGATAGTTAATCCCACGCAATTCCATGTAACTTTTTGGCACCCTGGTTGCAACCCACCCCTGTGGATGACTGGTGCCAGACATCCTTCGTTGATGTCCCCGTTGAGCCTTTAAGCGGTGTTGGAGCAGCTGAATATGGCGTCGAAAATCACAAAAAAGTCTTTCCTGACGGGAGTTTTCTTCCTGTCCGGTCTTTTTTTGTCCTCGATCAGCCAGGGTCAAAACGCTGAAGGCTGGATTGACAGCCGCCCCTTTCTGATCGAGAGCCCACGCCCCGTGGCTGAACAAAGCTTGATCTTCACCAAACCCCTTTTCGCTGCGATCAATAGGAGCCTTATGAATCCTGAGCAGCATCGCCAGCTGCTCGATCTTCAGGCGCGTACCGGCACCAAAGCTCAGGAGACGCGCCTTCGCTCCCTTTCCGTCTATAAATTAAGCTCCAATATCACCACCGCGCGTCCCACGGATGTGACCCGTTCGATGTCCACATTCCTGGGTCGGGAATTCAAATCCACGGCCTTGCCCGAAAGTCTGCGCACAGGCATCTCCTTCAATATCGGTGGCGATTCCAATGATGATCAGACCTCTGCTCATCAACCTCTGCGTTACGGTTTGATCGTGAAAAACGTCGAACCCAGCCCCGATGATTTCCGCATGGCGTCTGTGCCGATGACCATGAGTGACGACTATATGCTTGTGCAGCATGCGCCCAAAGCCCGAGTTCAATATGAGATCGGGCCTCTCATGCACGAAGCGGAACTGACCGATAGCAGCATTCCTTTGGCCACCGCCGAATCATCGAGCTGGATGCAGGGCCTTCCTGAATTTCAATTCCGCGGCCGCATTGCAGCCCGTGGCGAGCCGACGGCCAATCAAATCCTGCCGCCGCAGTCGATTCTCCTGGAGCAATCTCAGGGATTTTACGCAATCGACATTCATACGAGCCAGCTCCTGCACAAAGATGCCGTGTTCCATCGCATTCGAGTTCCCCTGGTCGGAACCATGACGCTGCGCGAGGAGCGGAATGAAAAATTCAAAAAAACCCGTAGTACTCTGGAAAATATTTATGTCAACGGGCCCTTGGCCTTGAATCTGGATTATTTCGGCCTGGAAAAACGCTATCAAACCGGACTCATCTATCAACGGGCTCTGACCCGCATCGAGCTCTATAATCATTTGCCCGAGGACTTTTCCACCCAAGGCGGGCTTTGGAAAACCCAACGCTTTGAGCTGAAGCTTCAGACCGCTTTCTGAGGTTCCCATGGACTCCGGCCGGACCCATGGCCTATACTTAAAGGATATGTACGGTCCATAAGGAGGCAGCTCTTGGCAGCCGATGCAAACAGTTTGGAAGCCCAGGTCGCCAAACCTCGCGCCAAACGCTATGTTTCTCATGCTCTCGTGGAAGTTCGCCGCTTCAAATGGCTTCCGTTTTTCTGTCAAAGCGCGGTCCTGCTCGATATCAGCACGGGTGGTTTCAAACTGGAATTCACCGGTGAAGTCTCGGCGACACCGGGTGCCCAGTACTGGCTGAATATTCCGCTGGCGCCGCTCGGAATCCCTGCTCCATCAAGGTTTATCTGCCGCTGTGAGTGTCGGTGGTTTGATCCCCAGCGCTTTCGCATAGGCGGCACCTTCCTGAATATGACCAATACTGACCACATGCTGATCGAGCAGATCGTTGCGAGTCTCAAAACCCGTGGCCAGCTTTGATTGGAACACATTTGTACCTTGATACCTTCCGCTGAAACAGCCTGCTGTACCAGGCTTTTGTCACGCTCGCACCGCTGCCCAGGGCTATAAAGCAACCTGGGCAGCTTGCTTTCGTGTCTCGCCCTCACTCTCCCAAGCCTTCCGAAGCCGTCCTTGACTGTCCGCCAAGCCCGAATTTGGTCTTGTTTAAAAAGCAAAAAGAATCCACATTGGGAGGCACCTTTGAACCACAGGACACTCGGGAGATACCTATGTTGAACGTGACCAAGTATCGTGCTCAGCTCCCTGATGGAAACGGCAAGCCTGTCTTCATCGATGGGGTGCGCACGCCTTTCGTCAAATCATTTGGCGCCTTTGAGAACGCCGATGCATTGGAACTCTATAGCCGGGTCGTCGACGGTTTGCTTCGCAAACTCGAATTCGATCCGCAGCATATTGATGAAATCAGCGCTGGCGTAGTCGTTCCGCAAACCAAGAATGGTAACGTGGCCCGTGACGCTGTCATCAACCTGGGATTGCCGCCGCATATCCACGGTTACACTGTGAACCGCGCCTGCACCAGCAGTCTGCACACCATTGCCGATGCCGCCAAATCCATAACCTTCGGCCAGCCGCTGACCACCCTCGCCGGTGGCGTCGAGGTTCTATCGGATGTGCCCATCGTTTATTCCAAAGAAGCGCGTCAGTTTCTCTTGTCTCTGAACAAGGCCAAGACCCCGGCGGACAAGCTTGCCATGCTGTCCCATTTCTCGGCCAAGGCCTGGCTGCCGAAACCGCCTGCCCTGGCTGAACCACTCACGGGACTGACCATGGGTGAAAGTGCGGAGATCATGGCGAAACTCAATAAGATCTCGCGCGAAGAGCAGGATAAGTTTGCTCAGGCTTCGCATCGTAAAGCCGCCGAAGCGCAGAAAGCCGGTCGCTTCGATGATGAAATCATTCCGGTCTGGGCTCCTGCCGGCTTTGAAGCCGTGGATAAGGACAACATCATCCGCGGTGACACGACCCTGGAAAAACTCTCCACCTTGAAGCCAGCC
>NZ_DASTAT010000052.1 GCF_035712445.1 Oligoflexus sp.
AATGCCCAGGCGCTGTTTGCTTATCTCCTCTTTGGCCTGAGCCTCAGCTATGTGCGGTCGTTTCATGGACTGGGCGCGGCGATCGGTGTTCATCTCCTGAACAATATACTCGCCTTCAGCAGCCAGGTTTTTTCCTTCAACCTTTTTGCCCAAATCGAGGCTCAAAGCATCTGGCAGTATCTGGTCCTGCTGCTTTTGTCTTTTGGAATTTTTCTGATCGGACGGGATCTCGTGCGGATGGTGGATAAGGGGGCCGGAGCCCCCTGATTCGTTACTCGTTGCCTTGAATATTGCTATAGAAGTCATTGCCCTTGTCATCGCATACGATGAAGGCCGGGAAATCCTTGATGCGAATCTTCCGCACGGCTTCCATACCGAGGTCGGCGAAGTCGACGACTTCCACGCTTAGGATGTTCTGCTTGGCGAGGATGGCGGCCGGTCCACCGATCGAACCCAGATAGAATCCTCCATACTGTTTGCACGCCGCGGCCACTTCAGGCGAGCGGTTGCCTTTCGCCAGCATCACCAGCGATCCGCCTTGCGCCATGAACGGCGTCACATAAGGATCCATGCGACCGGCCGTGGTCGGGCCGAAACTGCCGGAGGGCATGCCTTCCGGAGTCTTCGCAGGTCCCGCGTAATAGATCGGGTGATTCTTGAAATAGTCCGGCATCGGCTTGCCTTCATTCAGCATCTGCTGAATGCGGGCATGAGCCACGTCGCGGGCCACAATCAAAGTGCCGCTTAGTTTCAGGCGGGTCTTGATCGGATGACGGCTCAATTCACGGCGAATCTCCGCCATGGGACGATCGAGATCTATTTCCACGGGTGGCGCAAGGGACGGATCTTTTTCAGGCAGGAAGCGCGCCGGATTATGCTCAAGATCTTCGATGAAGATGCCGTCTTTGGTGATGCGCGCCTTGATATTACGGTCCGCACTGCAGCTGACGCCAAGGCCCACAGGACAGGACGCAGCATGCCGGGGAAGGCGAATCACGCGCACATCATGCACGAAGTATTTGCCGCCGAATTGAGCGCCGATGCCCGTCTCCTGACAGATTTTTTGAACGCGGGCCTCCCACTCCACATCGCGGAAGGCCTGGCCATGCATGTTGCCGCTGGTCGGCAGATAATCAAGGTAACCCGCCGAAGCTTCCTTCACGATTTTCAGGCAGCTCTCGGCGGACGTCCCGCCGATCACAAGGGCGAGGTGATACGGAGGGCAGGCGCTGGTGCCGAGGTATTTCACCTTGTCTTCGATGAATTTGATGAGGCTCTCTTCGTTCAAGAGCGATTTGGTCTGCTGGAAAAGAAAACTCTTGTTGGCCGAACCACCGCCTTTGGCCAGGAAGAGGAACTCATAGCTGTCACCCGGCGTCGCATAGAGATCGATCTGCGCGGGCAGATTGCTGCCGGTATTTTTTTCTTCGAACATGCTCAGGGGAGCCAGCTGCGAATAGCGCAGATTTTCTGTCTGATAGGTTTTGAAAATACCCTTCGACAGCCATTCGGCGTCATCCACGCCCGTGAAGACCTGCTGACCTTTTTTCCCGATGACGATCGCGGTCCCGGTATCCTGGCAGCTCGGCAGTTTGCCCTCCGCTGCGATCACCGCATTTTGCAGAAGGGCGTGGGCCACGAAGCGATCGTTATCGGACGCCTCAGGATCGTCGAGGATGCGATTCAGACTCTGCAGATGAGTCGGACGCAGATAAAAAGAGACTTCCCGCAGGGCTTCCCGCGCCAGGAGCTCAAGGCCTTCGGGTGCCACCTGCAGGATGGTTTTGCCTTGAAAACTTGTGGTGCTGACATAGTCCTTGGTCAGAAGTCGATAGGGTGTCTTGTCTTGTCCTAAAACCAGCGGCTTTTGGTAAGCGAATTCCATGGCAGGTCCTCACGATTGGGGGGCTTTATGCTTAGGCAGACCGAAGAGGCGAGTATAAAAACCAGGAAGGGCCGGGTCAACGGGAGGATAAAAAAAGGACCCGAAGCCGGGTCCTTGGGAGCTGTTCGCTTGTGTCTTGTGCCTTTTGGCGTCGCGTCCGCAGTCAGCCGAGCCGGATCTTAGTGAGCGTTGGCCTGCTGCTGCTTTTTGAATTCGTCTTCACTGGTTTCCTGCTGCCGCGCTGTTTCATAACCACAGGCTTTGCCGGGTTCCCTCTCCAGACGTGCGGTATCATTCTGGCAAGCCTTGGCCACCATGGACTTGGCTGTCATCTGACGGGCATCACGCAGGTGCTTCAAACCTTCCTGGCCGTTGGGGTCTTTCGTGTCGCCTTTGACGGAGCAGAGCAGGGAGGCAGCCAGCATGATCTTGCTGCAGGCGTTCGCAGGATCGACGGCGATCGCATCCCTGTGGTATTTGACCGACTTATTGATATCGCCCTTCACATCGAAGAGCCATTTCATCAGAAAGAAGTCAGGCACGAGGCGATAGAACATGCCGAGCGCATAACGGGCGCTGCCCTGAAGCGAAGAGGCTTCCGCGAAGCGATAATTGTATTTGGAATTCACGACGCTCAGCCAGAGTTTTTCCACCTGCTTGGCTTTTTTCAAGGACGAGAAGATCCCGTCGATCGACGCGATCTTGCCGATCATCGCGCCCAGGAAAAGTGCGCAGATGGGATGATCCGTTTTCTTCTCGATGCAGCGTTCCGCTGACTTCTGTCCCCGCACGAAAACGCTGCGGGCGAAGGGCAGATCCTTTTCATCGGTATAAGACGCGCCGAGTTGGAAGGCGGAGTCAGCGACCATCCAAAGACCATCCACCCATGCGGGTTCCTTGGCCGAAATGGATTCGATGATTTCGAGCTGACGCTTCAGGATGGGTTCCGGCATCACGTCATCGGCATACTTCGCTTTGTTGGCCGTCCATTCCTGGTGAAGCTCGGGATATTTTTCCATAGGTTTCAGATCAACGGGATAGTTCTCGTAATCCGCTGCCACCAGCACATGGCTCCAACCCAGGGTCGCAGCGAGAAGGCAGGCCGTCCAGATTGGACGTTTCCAGGAAGCAAAAAACATGAAAAGACTCCTTTTAACTCAAAAGCACGAGGCGAACGGCTATGCTATCGGCAGGAGTCCGGCCGATGTGAGGGCGGTTTGGAATTTTCTTGAAAAAGGAGTGAATTCAGTTGGCTGGAACCAGGGTTGAGGGTGATCCAGCCGTTCCGGTCTGCCCAGCGGTGCTCGTGCTGCTGGTCGATTGGCTGCTGACCGACTGTTTCACGTTGCTTTTGACCAGCACCGCTTCGAGCGGGCTGCTCCAGGTATCTGTGGTGTTGTCGCTTCGGTCAAAAATCGTCACGTAAAGCATGATGGAGGGATAGGCGCTGCGCACCTGAGCAGGACTGGTGCCTTCAACTTTTACCCTATGATCATAATCGCCGGTCAGAACCTCTTCCTGGGTGATATTGGTTCCCGTGTTCGCATTTTGCGATGCGCTCAGGGTCACCATGAAGCGATCGCGATGATCGCTGATCCTGACTCCTTTATTGTAGCTCGCAATACCTAGCGTGGCCGTGAACCTGCCGTTTACATTGCTTTCCTCAAGAACCTGCGCATGGAGCCAAACACCATTCACCGGGACAGGCGGATCCACTTTATCGTCGGCCGTTTTCCTGGGCTCCTCCTTGCGGTCCATATCCTCGCTGGATGGCGTCGATGTTTGCAGTTTTGTGTCCTGACAGGAGGCCGTCACTAATAAGCTGAGTAAACCGGTGATGACCAGCAACTTATTCATGGATCGCACTCCCGTGGCTTTCTACTCCGATCGGATGATATCGCCGGCCCCTTGAGAAAGACGAATGCATCGGTCTTACTCCATGCAATCGCAGGCTTTTATAAGCCTTCGAAGCCACTATTTCCTTCGGTAAGAATGACCAGGTTCTTACTTTTTAGGGACGCGAGCCTTAGGTGATTTAACCCAAACCCTTTGAACACCGAAGACCTAAGAGGAGTTTTCGATTGGGGAAATGTGAAGATGTTGAAATGGATCCTTATGCTCGTCTGCGCCGTGACAGGCGAGGTGGCTGTCGCAGACGAGGAGAAAGCTCCCGCTCTTGCGCTTGAGGATCCTTATACCTGGACCTGGGCAGCCATGGATAATCCTGTGACCCTGAGAAGCTGGGCCCAGGAGCGGATGGAATCCTTGAAGCCGGAATCCGACGGGCGTCTTTGGAGTCTGGCCGTGGCCGCTTTTTTTCGAAAAGCCCGGCCCGAGGACTACAGCTCTTTACAGCGCGAAAATCTGGAGAAAGCCTTGGACATCGCCGCGGAGCATACGCTTCCGCCCTGGGCGTTATTTGATCTGAAAGACGCCGCTTATTATTTCAAGCTGGTCGATGCTCATGGCCAGGACGGGATTCTTCCGCCCGATCAAGACCTTGAACGTCTTCGGCATCAGGCCGAGCTTGCCGACAGCTTAAAACTGCCGGGACGCAAGGCGCAGGCCAGCCTGGAATGGGGCTATGCGCTGCTGGATTCAGGACGCGAAAGCGAGGCGGTGAAAAAAATCCATGAAGCCCTGCGGGAATTGAACAAAGCCCACGGTGTCCAGGATCTGGAGATCATCAAGGCCAAAGGCCTCTATGCGGATGCTCTGGTCAACCTTCAGTCCCGTGAAAAATCCCGCACGATCTATCGCGAGCTGGAGCAGTTCTGCCAGCGAAAAAATCTCCGCATGTTCTGCCTCGCTGTTCATCATGCCCAGGCTTACCTTTGGATGCAGGAACGCACGCCCGAGGCTCATGAAAAGGCTTTCGCGATCTTGCAAAGATCTTTGGCCATTGCTGAAGAGCTGCAGGATGAGCACAGCATCGCCTCCATTCATAATTATCTCATTCGCGTCTGTGATGCCATGGGGCGCTATGAGGATGCCGAAGCCTATGGAAAAAAAGCCATTGAAATGTTCCGCAGGGCCAAAAGCAGAGTCTGGCTCGGTGATACCCAGCGGAAGCTGAGTTTTGTCTATCTCAACATGAAACAGCCGGACAAGGCCTTGGATATTCTGAACGAGGCTCGCGAAAGTTTTCCAGCGGATTTCGCCATGGACCTTGCTGAAATTTCCTATCAAAAGGCTCAGGCCTTTCAAGCTTTGCGCCAGCATAAGAAGGCCTATGAGGCGCTGACGGCCTACGCCGCATTCCTGAAGCAGAATGCCCAGCAGAGTCAAAGCGCGGACATCGCCCAGAACCTGACGCAGATTAATCTTGAGCTGGAAGAGGAATACAGCCGCTCCCTGACTGAGGCTGAACGTCAGCAAGAGATACAAACCCAATTGGAGCGAGCCAATCAACGCAATCAGGAGGAGACGCTCCTTCTGATCAACATCATCTGGTTCGTGAGCGGGGGTCTCGTTCTGAGCGGTATTCTGGGCCTTCTTTGGATTCACCAGCAGAACCGTCGCATCCTGCGCTTGAATCGCCATCTCAGGGAAAATATCCTGCAGCGCTTTCTGCCGCCGCTGGTGGCGGAAAAAGTGGCGAGCGGCCAGGCCGTGCTTGATGAAATACCGCATGAGCAGAACGTGACCGTTCTCTTTGGGCGTCTGGTCGGGCTTGAACATGCGATTGAAGAGCTGGGACCACGGGTGACGGCGCGGCTTTTGGAAAGCCTGATGCAGGCTGTGACCGATGTCAGCCTTATTCATAAGGGCTGCCTGGATAAGCTGCATCGCGGCAGCTTTCTCATCCTTTTCGGAGCGCCCTTGCCCTCGTCGGCGGATGAGCAGGTGGCCAATGCCATGGCCTTTGCCGAAGCGATCCTGGAACGCTTTGCTCAGATTCGCGAAGACTGGCCGCAGGTCGCAGGATGGCAGCCAGGCCTTGCCATTGGCATTCATCAAGGGGCGGCCCTGGTCGGTATCTTTGGTGGCAAAAGGCGGGCGGACTATACAGCGATTGGCCAGACTGTGAACCTCGCCGCGCGGATCGAAGGTGAGGCGCAGTCGAATCAGATCCTGGTGAGCGAAACCGTCGCTCAATTTTTGACGTCCGATCGCTGCCATTCCCTGGGCGAGATCCGGCTGAAGGGGATCACGCAGCTGCAGACTATTTTTCGTGTGGACCTGCCGCTCCGTGCGAGGAACGCCTCATGAAAACAGGACTCTTCCTTCTGCTGGGGCTTCTTTTCCATACGCACGCGAAGGCCGTGCCTTGTCATGATCCCCGGGCCCATCTTGAAAGCATCCAGACCCAGGTTTTCCAGGATCCTGCCAAAGCCATGAAAGAAGCGCGCGCCTTCTTTCCATTTCAGAAGGTGCGCTGTGGACTTCAGTGGGCGCTTGGCCTTTATCTGACCGAAAGCGAGGCGCCCCCGGATGCACCGTGGATGAAGGCCGTCGAGCATGCTGATCGAAAAGGCCCTTATGCATCCGAAATTTTGCTTTTGGAAACGCTGCATCTGGAAGCAGCCGGCGCAAGCCTTCCCGATCTGCAGGAGCGCATCCGCAGCCTGGAAGAGGATTCCCGCGAGGCGCCCCCTGCCGTCCGTGTGCTGTTCCTTTACCTTATCACGGCCGCTGTGCACGATCCCCTTTTGAAGGCGAGCCTGGAAGGGGAAATGGAAGAAAAGCTGGCATCGGATCCCGCTCTTTCGGCTTTTGATCGCGTTCTTCTGCTCGAATACCAGGCCTATCACATGGAGCGCAATCGGAATCCGCAGAAAAAGCTCGCCCTGCGCGACAGCTTCCTTGCGGCGCTGCGCAGTCTCAAGCTTGATTATTGGGAAGCCTTCATTCTTTACAATCATGCGCGAACTTTCCAGCGTCTAGGCACGCTCGATGGGAACAGCAGTGCAGCTCGCTATTACGCGGACGCCGCCTCGCGTTTCCGTTCCCTGACGAAGGATGCTCTTTATGCCAGCATCCTTCTGGGCCAGGCCGGGATCGCCCATGGACAGGGAAGAAAAGCTGAAGCCATTCGCCTTGCCCGGGAAGCTGAGCCCTATTTCATTCAATCCCGGAATCGCATCTGGCAGGGCGAGGTTTGGAAACGCCTGGCCACCTTTTACGTCGATGATCGGCGTTACGGGGAAGCGCTGGCAGCTGTGCAAAAGGCCGAGGCTCTTTTTTCGACCAGCAGCGAGAGCGATCGGAATCAGCTGGAAGAAATCGAAGCGCGGATTCGCTTTGGAATGGGTGAGTATGAAGAGGCCGTCCTGCTCCTCGAATCATTCACGAAGAATTTTTCACGGCTGGAAGAAGAGCAGCGGCAGCAGTATGCGAAAGAACAGGGTGCCCGCTATGGGTTGACTCTGGAAGAGGAACGCAACAAGATCCGCGCCCTCAATCAGGAAACCGCCCAAAAACAAGCCCTCATGGATACCGCGAATCGCAAGGCCCGCGAGCGGAGTCTTCAGGTCCGGCTCTTTGCATCCACTATCTTCATGTTGGGCGCGGTCTGGCTGGTCTGGATCATTCGCCGCGGACTTATCCTCGGCAAGGCCATTCATAGTTTGAACGCGCATATCGAAAACCATGCCCTGGAACGATTCCTGCCGCCAGCCATGGTCCATGAAGTGGCGGCCGGTCGTCTGCAGCTCGATGAGCGTCCGAATACGCGGCTGGTCACGATCCTCGCCGCGGATATCGTCGGCTTTACGCAAGGCACCGAATCCCTTGGATCCGAACGCATTGCGAAGATCCTGAATCAATTCATGGTGACCATGGGGAATGTGATCTTCGAGCATCAGGGCACCATTGATAAGTTCATCGGCGATGGCGTCCTGGCGATTTTCGGAGCGCCCTTGGATATGGATGCGGAAACCCAGGCCCTGCAGGCCAGCCGCTGCGCCCAGGCCATGATCAAGGCTTTGGATGGGTTGAATCAGGAGCTTTTACCGGGCCTCGGATGGAAACTGCGATTGCGCATCGGCATGCATCAGGGCGTGGCGCTGGTGGGATCCTTTGGAACGCGACAACGAAGTGATTATGGAGCGATAGGCGATGCCGTGCATATCGCTTCGCGCATTCAGACGGTGGCCGGACCCAATGAAGTCCTCTTGACCACAAGTGTGAAACAGCACCTGGACACGAGCCTCTGCTTTCGCCGCGGCGACCTTAAAATTCGCCAGCAAAGCCAGGCGATCGCCATGCATAGCCTATCTTTGACTGCAGAATTAAAATCCGCCTGATCGTATCCAAACTTTAGACTTGTCTTTACTGACACAGCGTACTATCAGTGGGCCATCTGCCTGCTGCCGTCTCCTAATCCTGGTCCCGCATGGTTTTCCAGCAACATGAGTTCATTTGAGATCCCGGATGGAGGAGTCAATCGTGACGTTCCGTATTTTCACAAAGGCAGCTCTTTGCAGCAGTTTTCTCTCAAGCGCTGCCCTTGCCAACATCGTAGGTTCTGACCTGCAGAATTTCGTGCCTGCCCCCAGCAGCATGGATGGTGTGACCGTGAACAATGCGCTGACCTTGGGTCAGGGACGCCTTGGGCTTGGTCTCTTTATTGATTATGCGACCAACACTCTGCCTTATTTCAAAGAAGATGACGGTTCGACCCGCGACCGTGAGAAAGAATTCAACGACTCTGTCACCACACTCGATCTGCAGGCCGTCTATGGTCTCACCAACTGGTGGGATATCAGTGTCGCCGCGCCCTTCATCATCGCGCAGGAGCAGGGCGTGGACGGTGAGCCTCATGGTTATTACGGCCGCAAAGGTCTGGTCGGCTATCGCGTTGGCACGAAATTGCGCGTGCTGGAACTCGGCCCCTTCGCTTTGGGTGTGGTGGGCAACGCCGTTTATAACCGGGTTCAGGACAATCCTTATTCCGAAAACCGCTGGCCATCGACCAGCGTGGAGCTGGCCACCTCTTTGAATATGGGTCGCTGGCTGCTGACCGCCAATGCTGGCTATCGCTGGCGTCAGGGTGAGCCCGGCGACACGATTCGGGATACGCTGCCCGTGGAACGTTTCGGTGATCAGGCTATCTATAGCGCGGGTGCTGTGCTGCCTTTGGGTTCGGAATGGGCTGTGATGGCGGAAGTTTACGGAGCGAGAAATTGGGATGAATTCTCCGAGGAATCGCCGCGCTCGACCTCCATCAATGAATCGGTCCTCGGTCTTCGCTACGACGTGACCCCCGAGATTCAGCTGCATGCCGGCGCTGGCGCTGAGCTGCAGCACTCAATCAGCAGTGCGGATCTCCGGGCTTATACAGGTATCCGTTGGACGATCGGAGGCACGAAAAGCGAGGCCGTGGCCCCGATGGCCGTGGCTGTAGCCCCTGCGCCGCAGAAGGTCGTTTACGAAGAAGCGCCACGGGCGGATGCGGTGATCGACCTGAATGATGTGCACTTTGGCTTTGATTCGTTCGAGGTTCGCGATCCCAAGGCTGATGAAATCATGAAGCGCCTGTCGGAAATCATGCGCCTTCATCCCGATATCGAACGCGTTGTGATTGAAGGCCATACCTGTGACATCGGCAGTGATCAGTACAACATGAAGCTGAGTGATCGTCGGGCATTGGCTGTGGAAAAGTGGTTGACCAATCGCTACGGCATCGACAAGAGGAAGCTGCATTCCATCGGCTGGGGCGAATGGCAGCCCAAGGTCGCCAATTCCAACGCCGCGAATCGCAAGGTGAACCGTCGGGTCAGCTTCAAGATATACTTTCAAAAGGACCAGACGGGCGAAAGAATCTACCAGGCCAACGCCCGTTAATCATCCAAAAAGCCTAATCCCAATGCCCTGCTCCATTTGATGGTGTCAGGGCATTTCTTTCTTACCGAATTCTTTCCGAGTCTGGCATTCCCCAAGGACATTCATAAGATGGACAAGCGGAAACCTGATCAACCCCTGGCTTCGCGGAGCCGTCGATAAGGAGTTATCCACGGAGGTTTGATGCGATGAGCCAGATGGAAATGTCCCGTCAGCAATTAATGGAAGAACTCCTGAGCCTTGAGGCTCTTTTGCGTCTGATGAAGGGGCGCGAGCCGTCTGAGTGGATGATCAATAACGTCATGAGTCTGCTTTATTCCCTGAAAACCAGGGCTTTTTTAGCTCGAAAACTGTCCTTGGCCGACATCATCCATTTCATGCAAAAGATTCTAATTGAGCTGCCGTTCCATGCCGCGCTCGATCTTCTGCTGGAAGCTGTGGATGTCTGCGTCAAGGTCTTCGAGGATGCGGAGGCGGGGAGCCTCACGCATCAACTTCAGAGCCGTTATGAGGAATTGACCCAGAATTTTTTCGCCCCCGGTGGGACTGTCGTGCCTATGCGGCGCTGATCAACGCGAGAGCCGCGCGATGGCATCGATCACCGCAACATCCAGATGCGGGTTGGCCGGGTCCGGGATCGTCGAAGTCCAGGCGAAGTCGGGATGATTCTGGCGCGAGTTGCCTATCCATTCGCCACCGATGATGCTGCCGTGCCTGAGTTCCAGAACGTAATCCAGCTTTTGATTATGGCCGGTGGCAAAGCGGATGACGGTTCTGACTTTCATGAACTCGGTGGCATCGGGGTTCCAAAGATAACTCGTGGCTCTGCTGATGTTGGTCAGTTCACGGGCCTTCACGGGATCAATAACTTCAACCGTGCTGCGGTAGCCCTCGACCGCAAAGTTCCAAACCTCGTCTCCAGCGGTATCATCAATGATGAAAGGCTTCTTATTCTTGCCCAGCAAGTTGCCGAGCAGAACGTGAAGCGCGCCGGCATTCATATCACGGCATCCCGGGGTTGTAATGCGGCCTGCATCATCCACAATAGGCCGTGAGAAGCAGCGCCGTCCGACCAGAGTCACATGCTGCGTTCCCTGCCATTTTTCAATGAGGAGCGCTTTGATATCCTCCACGGTGAAAACCTGGCCTTGGTAGGTCACAGCGCGTTTGGGTTCCTCTTCATTGATGCCGGCGGCAGCGAGCCCATTGCAATGCCCGGCCCACTCCACATGGCCCTGTTTGGCAGCTGTGGCCTCTTCCCAGCTGACAGCTGTACCGTCACCCCCGGTGGCGAGGTTATATTTGCGTGTGGCCTCGACCGTTCCGCCTTTGCTGAGCGGGTACCAGTCGCCGTTCCAGACGAATTTGAGACTGTCGCCCTGGGTCGGCAGATCCTTGGTCAATGTAGTAAAATTCAAAGGCACACCGAGCTTGCTGACATCATTGTCTTCGTCGATCAGTTCCTGGGTGCGCGATGGTGGTTCGGCCGAACAGCTGAACACGGCGCCCAGAGGCAGCAGGAGGCCGAGACGCAAGGCGATGAAAGTCTGAGAAAACACATGTTTCATGAGATATCCCCCGGGTTAATCCCAGGCGAGAATACTCTCCCATGCTCCAGCCTGTCGATCGGGTGTTAACCCCAGGTATAACTTCGCACTAGCCAATCAGTACCCCTTTCTCCTTATAATGGATCAGGAACAACGAACACCCAGACAAGGATGCTGCTGATGCGAGATCCAGTTGCCGCGGCTCGTAACATTGTCAAAGAGCGTTTTCCGGGAGCCGTCTGCGCTTTTGCCAGTGGCGACTGGCAGAGACGCGAAGAAACTCCTTATTCCCTTGTGTCCATTGTTGTGATCATGACCCGCGTGCAGACTGCCTATCGTGAGAGTCTGCGTATTGATCAAATTCCTATGGAGGTATTCGTGCACGATCCAGAAAGCTGGGATTACCTTTGTTTGAAGAAGGATCGCGCGAAGGGAGATCCCTCCGTCGCGCAAATCGTGGCTCAGGGTGAAGCCCTTTTGCCAGGCAGTGCAATGGCCAGCGAAATGCAAGAAAGGGCCAAAGCTGTTCTGGCTGCTGGACCTGAGCCTATGACGGATGAGCAGATTCAGGAAAAGCGCTATCAGATTTCGGTTTTGATGAATGAGCTGCGTGCGCCTCGCAGCCACGGGGAGGCGATGGGGAGTCTGAGCGTGATGCATGAAACGCTCGCAGATTTTTATCTGCGCGGCCGCGGCGCCTGGTCGGCCAGCGGCGCGGATATTCCCAGGGCCCTGCAGGCGGCGGACGCGGAGTTTTCCAAACGCTGGCAGAGGGTCTTCACCACGGCATTCATGGGCGACCGCAGCGGGCTCATGAGCCTTGTGGATGAAGTGCTTGAACCGCATGGTGGGTTTTTATTCGACGGTCATGTCCGTCGGGCGCCGGATAATTGGAAACAGCAGCCGGTTGCCGGCTGACGCGAAAAAGCCTGAGGCCGCACCTCACGCAGTCTGCGCCGCGACCCATGCGGCTGGTCGCCGGTTGATGCCGCATCCACGCGGCCATCGCTGGCTGATAGAACAGAACTCACGATTTCGCTTGTCCTCTCAGCTCACAAAAAAATAGGGCCACCCGCAAGCGGATGGCCCTCGTGAGATGCTTTCATTCAACGGCAGAAAATAATACTCCATGGCCATGGATAGGGACATGGTTCGGGTACAGGAGTTGGCGTCGGCGTTGGCGTCGGCGTCGGCGTCGGTGTCGGTGTCGGTGTCGGTGTCGGTGTCGGCGTCGGTGTCGGTGTCGGTGTCGGTGTCGGTGTCGGTGTTGGTGTTGGTGTGGGGTTAGGATTCGGCGTATTTCCATCCGGATCTGTGAACAGGAAAACATTCGGCGAATTACGGCCAGGGTTGGTCACCACGTTCGTCGTCGCATTCTCCAGAATCTCATTCGTCATCTCTGCAGGCGTGGCGTCGGGGTTTGTTTCCAGATAAAGAGCCACAGCACCCGCCACATGAGGACTGGCCATCGAAGTCCCGCTGATGGTATTCGTAGCCGCATCCCCGGTCGACCAGGAACTCGTGATGCCATCACCCGGCGCAAAAATGTCCACGCAGGTTCCAAAGTTCGAGAACGAAGCGCGGGCATCCGTCTTGGTCGTGGCTCCGACCGTGATAGCCTCTTTCACACCGGCCGGCGAAGAACGGCAGGCGTCGGCATTTTCATTGCCCGCGGCGACAACGAAGACAACACCCGCGTCAATGGCTTTTCTTACCGCCTGGTCGAGCGACGTGGACACGCCGCCGCCCAAAGACATGTTGGCAACAGCGGGGAATTTGGCATTTTTCGCCACCCATTCAATACCGGCAATCACATCCGCGTTGGTTCCGCTGCCATCACAGCCAAGAACACGGACAGGATGCAGCGTAACATTCTTCGCCACGCCATAGGTCGTGCCGCCGACAGTTCCGGCGACGTGCGTTCCATGTCCATTGCAGTCTTCAGTACCGCGACCGTCCTGAGGCGCGCCGAAGCCGTTGCCCATGCGCCCGGAAAATTCCTTGTGCGTGCTGCGAATGCCGGTGTCGATAATATAGGCATGAACGCCGGTGCCGGTCGTTCCATACTCATAAACGCTGTCCCGCCCACTGCGCGCATCAATGCGATCAAGACCCCAGGTAGCGTTGGCCTGCGAAGCGCTCGCATGAACATACTGGTTGGGCTCGACCCAGTCGACATCAGGATCATTGAGGATGTCCTGCAGCTGCCGGGAATCCGCTTTCACATGCGCCGCGTGAATCAGGCTGCCGAATCTTTGCAAAACTTTCACACCATAGTTCTGTTGGATGCGCTGGGATTTTTGCAGGATCAGGCGCGGGTTGATCGAACGAGCCGAAAAGCTGTCATCCTCGCCTTTGAAATGCACGATGTATTGGTTCGGTACGACCTTGCCGTTCTTGGACGGTATGAATTCCGCGGCCTGCCCCGACCCAGCTCCGGCGATGAGCAAAATGCTCCCGATCAAGCGCATCTTCATGCGTGTGCCTCCAACTTTATTTTGAATAGTGCAAACTCCTCCCATCATAGTTGCAAGGGAGGGGTCTTGGTCAAGTGGCCAACCTTCAGTATTTTTCATGGTGCGTGATTCAGTTCTTCACCTTGAAGAAGCAAATCATTCGCTGTGACGAAACACTCAGGTTTGCGGATAGCTGAAGATGATGTCGACCATGCGATCTTTTTTGCCTTGAATGGGAATGGTGCAGGGGCCGGTAAACTGGCGAATACGAGGCTTTGCGCCGCTCGTATAATGAAATTCCATTCGAGGCGCGAGCGTTCGAATGATCAGGCTCGTCGGCTGCAGGGCAAAGATTTCGCGATCCTCGCCGTCGACCTTCCTTTTGTTTTTATAAACGATCTGAAAGCCGAGAGCTTCGAAGCGGGAGGGTAAAACCAGCTCGAATTTCAGGGGTTTGCCTTGACGCAAAGACTCCCAGTTGCGCAGGATCAGGTTATTGAAGACTTTGCCGTGATAAGCATTCGCCTCCCAGGTGAGTGTTCCATCTTTGTAGGTCTGAGTGGAATCAGGGCGATATTTTATTTTCATCGTATCACCCTGGGTCACGAGATCGGTTTCCTCGCCCGTGACAGGGTTTTTAAAACGATAAGAATCGACGCGCAGACTCTGGTTCTGGTAAACGACATTTTCGTACTGAACCTCGGTTTTCTTCAGGTCGTAGTACCAGGTCTCTTTCCGCGTCACAGGGCCTTCGGCGGTGATGGTCTCGGTGCCGGCGAAAAAAAGCTCGCGATTGTCTGGATCGCGGACTTCGAAGTCGATGCGTTTGACGTCTTCCATTTCGTAGGCATGAAGAATTCCGGGCACAAAGAGAGTGAGTGCCAGGGAAACAGCACGAAACATCGGAGCCCCTTTCCTATCCATTGATGGATTATGGTAGAGGGGGTTGATGATGTTCGTCAACACAGAGAAGCGGGCCAGAGGCTAAGCCTTTGGCCCGTATGACGATGACATGGGCTGTGGGATTCCCATTTTCGAACAGAAGATACCGTTCAGTAGCACTTCTGATAGATCAGGCGGAAGGCGACGCGATCCAGCGATCCCTTGGACTGGCTTGCATAGCGGCCGCTGTTTCCTTTGGGGGAGACGCGGACAGCGGTATTCAAGGTCAGGGTGCGGCTTTCGTTGCAATCGCTCCATACCAGATTCGAGCCACCGAGCGTACGGTCGAAGTTATAGTTCTGCTGGTTCCAGACCGGACCAAGGACTTCGGAGTCCGACGAGAAGGTTTTGGCCTCAGCCTGGAAATTCCCGTCGAAGGAGGCCACGAACTGATCGTTCGGCGCCAGCTGATAGCTGCCCCAGGAAACCACGCGTTCCACCGCATAGCGATAGCCGGGAGCGTCGACGTCCACGACGATCGCACAGTTTTTGCGGCTCTCTTCCAAACTGATGCCCGTACCCTTGACGACTTTGATGGGGTAAGCCTGGTTCAGTTCCACAGTCAGCCATTGACCATCAAAGCCATAAGGGATGGTCTTGCCTTCCTGCACCGGGCAGCCGCTGCCGTTGGTGGAGACGATGTTAAGACGTGCCTCGGTTGCCAGAGCCAAAGAAGAGAAAGTGAAGGTTGCGAGAGCTGCAAAAAATTTCGATTTCATGTGTGATCTCCTGAGCAATGTTCCTGAAATGAGTTTTATCGCAGCAAAGTCAGAAACGGAAGACGCTCACAGTACAAAGTGTTCTGTGAGCAAAGTTCGCAGAACAGAGGGTTCTGCCCAGTGCGGTGACTGCTGGTCAGTAAAGAGTGTGCGTAAGGTGTTGATGTGAAAGTGAATCTTTCAAAAAATCGGGAATTTGCTAAAGCTTTGTCCGGGATTTGCCGATAGCCAGGTTTCCAAGGTAAGAATTCGAAAGCTGGGAAAAAGCTCCCGATTTCTTTGCTTTTATGATGACAGGGCCTGGAATCTGCCAGGCGACGTCCGGGCGGAGCCCGATGGGAGAGCACCATGCAATCTGTAACTCAGAAGCTATTCAAGATATCCCTGGCTCTGTGCCTGTCCTGCCACGCACGGGTGGGTATAGGTCAGGAGGAGTGGACGCCCGAACGCGTTCTGCGTCTGCCGACTTCGGACGAGACCTTTAATCTGAGTGAGTTCGTCCAGACTCTGAAGACCGTGCCTGAACAAGCCCGTCATGAATGGGTCTATGAAGCCCTGGCCGCCGGATATATGCCGAGCTTTCTGCGCCAGCTCAAGCGCGTGCGGTCGCGTCATGCAGGTCACGAGCTGAGTTTTTGGGTCATGCCCGATTACCTGTCCGTCGGTGATAATGACAACTATCTGCATGTGCCCGTCAATGGTCGCGATGCCCTGGCCCTGGCCCAAGACTGGGGCATGTATCTTCCCACCCGGAAAATGGTGGATCTCATCTATCGTCAGGCGGGAATGCTGCTGCCGTCGGTGCCTGTGAACATGAATGAAGCCGCGGATCCCATCCGACTGTGGCTTGATCATGAAGAACGATTGGAACCCGAACTTCAGCGTTACGCTGTGCGGTCGGGTTGGATACAGGCGGGGCATAAAAAGGACCTCGTAATGAGTCCCTTGCTGGTGAAGCATCCCGATCGCGCGGCCATCTATGGCTGGCAGGGAACGGATGGCCAGATCCTGCAGAAGCTCGCGCCTTCCGTTCGCAGGGATTACGCCGACTACAGCATGGGCGTGCGCTTCGTTGCGCCTTTCGTGTTGGTGGATGAACAGTGGATGCCTTTGGCCGAGGTTCTCAGAAATCCGAAGCTGGCTCCACTTTTGAGCGATGAAGGTCCCTTCGATGTGGACTTCTTTTTGAAACTGGATCCTTTGCCACCGGCGCCGCTGCGGAAAGCGCCTGCGTCGCTGATCGTCTATCATCGCCCATAAGAGGCGGCCCGACCAAGGTTGCCTTCGTTAGCATTTGTCCCGTTTTAAGGAATCCGAGCAGCGACGCCCCGCTGCCGGGTTCCTCTTTTTTCAGGCCGCTTTGGGCTGGGTCCTGACCTGAACGAGGCTGTGCGCGGGCAGGCGGATGACGAGCGAGAAGCGGCGGTAATCGGCTGTCCGGCCTGGGCCATCGAGCACCAGCTGCAGCTGACCGCCCAGCGTCTCCACGAAAGCCTTGACAGCTTCCATGCCCACGCCACGGCCGGAAATCTCTGTGATCTTCTGCGCGCTCGAGACACCCGAGATGAAGATGAGGTTGGCCACCGTCTCATCACTTGCTTCGGCGGTGATCAGCTTTCGCTCCACACCTTTCTTGCGCAGAACAGCAAGGTTCAAACCCGCGCCGGTATCTTCATAATGGATGAGGGTCTCCTTGTTTTCATGCTTCAGATGAATCATGATCCGCCCCTGATCCTGTTCGGTGAAGCCATGATCCAGACTGTTGCGGAACATGTGGACAAAGATGTCTTCAATCCGATCCTGGCCCGCCTGGTCCAAATAAAAATCCTGGCCATCTATCTCCACAGTCGGCGCTTTCTTCCCAAGCTGCGTGGCAAGACTCGGCAGCGAACCAACCACGGGCTTGATCAGAGTGCAGAATGTGCTGGCATTGAATTTGTCCAGACTGGAAAGAACCAGAGCGAGCTGGCTGCGACTTTCGTGGGACACGAGCTCCAGAGTGGGCCCCATGAGCTGGGACAGGCGCATGAGGCTCGATTCGAGTTCGGCCTGATCGGCCCGCTTCAGCTTTTTGTCATGAACCGCCTCGTACGTATTGAGGATCGTGCTGATGCGTTCGAGCACACCGAGGAGATGGACCGCATCATCCTCATCGAAATCCCGGACGTCATAAGCGAAGAGTTCCGTTTCCACATCATGCACGATGCGGGACACATCGGTAAAACCATAGGTGCGCGCGTTGCCTTTGATGGTGTGGATATTGCGCAGGAGAATATGCCATTCCAAATGCTTCTGCCAGTTCTGAACGATCTCGCGGCAGTGGCCCAGAAGACTGCGGGCGGAGTGCAGGAAGCGCTTGAACTTGCTCGCGGGAATTTCCAGGATCTGGCCGATGATTTCCAGCTCGTGCTGCTTGGCGGCGGCCGCTTCCTCGGCTTTTTTCATCTCGGTGACGTCCCTGATCGCGGCCAGGATCTTCTGCACATTGCCGTCATGATCCTCGATCGCCGCCCAGTCCACTTCCAGATGCTTCGATGTCGCGGCGTGCTGATAATGCAGCTGCCGGGGCAGAAGGTGCATGTTGCCTTCAAAGCTCAGCGTCTCCTGGCCAAAGGCAAAACCAATGGCTGTGCGCACCTGGGCGCGCACATCGCTGGCAAGGTCGGTGCGGTCGAGCAGATATTCATAAAGGGATTTGCCGGTCAGATTCTTCATGCCGACGATTTCTTCCAGATAGCGGGAATACTGCGGATGGATGCCGCCTTCGCTGTCGATCGTACAGATACCCTGATGAATGCTGTCGAGCATCACGCTCATGCCCTTGGTCTGGGCCCACAGCTCGGCCGTGCGATCCTTGACCTGACGCTCCAGCTCCATATTCATATTCTCGGTGACACGCCGCGCTTCAATCTGCGCTTCCAGGGCCGCTTTCTGAGCCCGGCGGATCTGCAGGTTGATTTCGTTGATCTTGTCGCTGGCGCCGATGGCCATCAAAAGCACCTGGACGCCGGTGCCGATTTCAATGCAGTTCACAGTTATGAACGAGACCGGCAGTATTCCGATTTTCTGCAGACCATAGATGACAGACGCCACGATCATGGAGATCCAGGAGAGCAGGAAGAAACGAGCCGGTTTATAGCCATTGCGCAGGGTGACGATGCTTCCCACCAGGATCGTGACGCTCGTGCACAGACCGACGACGATATAGGCTTTCAGATAGATATAGGGCAGGACAAAAGACCCAAGGCAGCAGGCTGTGAGGGCGGCCATGAAAAAATAGAAAGTTTTGAGAAGCCGCGGAAAATCCTTGATCGGCAGGAATTTGATGGTGGCAAAAGCCGCCGCGAGGAAGACAAAGGGCGCGGTGAAGGCGGAAGCCTGGTTGCCCCACCAGATGGATTCCGGCCAAAGGTATTCGAAGGCGAGACCGTTCATGACGAGCTTGAAGGTCAGAAGCGCTGACCAGTACCAGCTCAGACAGAAGTATTCAAAGCTTTTGGCGCCGATCGCCATCAGAAGGTAATAGGAAATCATGATCAGCATCAGGCCGATGTATGTTCCCTGGACGAGCTGGCTCTCATGGTCCTTCCGCATGACCGCGGCCTTGGTTTCAAAGGACATCTTGAATTCCGAAGCGCCGAGGGTTTGCATCCGCACGAAGAATTCGAGCGGCTCGGCACTGAGCGGCACTCCGAAATGAAAATAGCGGTGCTTCAGATCCCGCTCGGCGAAGAGAAGGCGATCACCCGAGCTTTTGTGGATCCATTCCCCATTTTTTTGAAAGTAGACATCAATATGATCCACCAGGGGATTTTCCATCACAAAATACCAGGGACCGTCCAACCTGCCTTCGGTGCGGGCCTGAAAGTGAAACCAGTAGGCATGGCCGGTGAATCCATAGTTGGGAACCTTGCGGGCCTCGGGCTGGAATTTGCCTTCCTCCAGGGCCTTTCGGGCCTGTTCGAAGGTGAGCTCGCGGGTGGGGTCGTCCAGCGTATTCACACCCTGGCCGATGGGAAACTCGTCCGCGTTCACCATCCACGCGGTATCGTCCGCTCCGAAGGCCGATGGCATCACAAAGGCCAGCACGGCCATTAGCCATATTTTTTGGATGCCCATGAACTGACCTCCTTCTGGATGCGCTTACGCGGCCTTTGGTTTCAAAAGCTTTCCGATCACCTTGCACAGCGATTCGCCGTGAACAGGTTTCACGATCCAGACGCGGACGCCTGCGTCCTGGCCCTGTTTGCGAAGCTCGGTGCTATTTTCGGTGGTCAGCATGATGACCGAAGTCCCGGCAAAGCGCGGATCTTTTTTGATCGCCTGGGTCAGCTGCACTCCGTTCATTTCCGGCATGTTGAAGTCGGTAATGATGATATCGAGAGGCGCGGATTGAAGAGCCATGGCCACGCCTGCGGCACCATTCGCAGCCACAAAAACTTCGTGCCCATCATTTTTCAGGATGGTTTGCAGTTCTGACAGAATCACTTCCGAATCATCCACGGCCAGGATCCGACCCATATGGCTACTCTCCCATCGAACATACCTTAGGGATGAGCATCGGCGTGGATAGCGAAATCCTAAGAGCCAATTATGACAGTTGGGAATGTATTCAAAAATGTATGGAGGAACCTGAAATCAAAGTGCTTTCACCTGGGCCATCACACCCATGAAGCCATCAATGATGAACTGAATCGCGATCGCGGTCAGGATTATCCCCATGATGCGGGTCACGAGGTTGATCCCGGTTTTACCGAGGAAGCGGTAAAGATGCGGCGCGCTCTTCAATAGGAAATAGGTCACGACGAAGACGCAGGCGATGGACAGCAAAAAAAGAGCGTTTTGCAGCGGCCCATGCACTTCCGAGGACTGCAGGACGACGGTCGAGATGGAGCCCGGCCCAGCCAGGAGCGGCGTGGCCAGGGGGAAGATGGAAATATCATCACGGGAATAGGATTCGTTTTCCTCTTCGGTTTTGACCCGTTCGCGATGGGCTTCCAATTGCGCGATGCCCAATAAAAGGAGCAGGATGC
>NZ_DASTAT010000053.1 GCF_035712445.1 Oligoflexus sp.
CACTCTGAAAGTTCCTGCGATCAACGTCAACGACTCGGTCACCAAGTCGAAGAACGACAACAAATACGGCTGCCGCCACAGCTTGAACGACGCCATCAAACGCGGCACCGACATGCTGCTGTCCGGTAAAAAAGCTCTCGTCATCGGTTACGGCGATGTGGGCAAGGGTTCGGCTCAGAGTCTTCGTCAGGAAGGTATGATCGTTCGCGTCACCGAGATCGATCCTATCTGTGCGATGCAGGCCTGTATGGACGGTTACGAAGTGGTTTCGCCTTATAAAAACGGCGTGAACACCGGCACGGAAGACGGCATCAACAAGGAACTCCTGCAGAACACCGACCTGATCGTGACCACGACGGGTAACATCAACGTCTGTGACAAGCACATGCTGACCCATGTGAAGTCGGGCGCTGTGGTCTGTAACATCGGCCACTTCGATAACGAAATCGACACCAAGTTCCTGCGCGATAAATTCGAATGGCAGGAAGTGAAGCCTCAGGTGCACAAGATCTTCCGTGACAGCAAAGATGAAGAGAACTTCATCATCCTTCTGTCCGAAGGCCGCCTTGTGAACCTTGGCAACGCCACCGGTCACCCCTCGCGTATCATGGACGGTTCGTTTGCCAACCAGGTTCTGGCGCAGATGTATCTTTATGAGAAGAAGTGGGCGGACAAGAAGAGCGAGCCAATTTCCGTTAAAGTCCTGCCCAAGAAGCTGGACGAGGAAGTGGCCCGTAACATGGTCGAAGGCTTCGGTGGCGTGATCACCAAGCTGACCACGGACCAGGCGAAGTATATCGGCGTGAAGGCCGAAGGCCCTTACAAGAACGACGATTACAAGTACTAAGAAGAAAAAAAGCCTGCTCCTTGTTTAAGGAGACAGGCTTTTGTTTTGCACAGCCTGCTGCTTGTCAGGAGCAGGCCCTTCCCTCACCAGATCTTCACCACGTCCTTCTCGGGCAGCACCATCGCATCCTTGGCTTTGCACTGGAACACCTTGGCAAAATCAGGCTGATTCTTCATCTGCTGATTCACGCGCGCCCAGCCGAGGGCATGCGGATCGGTTTTAAGCCGCATTTCCTTTTGCTTCGGCAGCATGATGCCGCACCAGACGCGGGCATACTGAAGGAAAAAGGCGCGCTTCATTTCATCCGTGCCCTTGCCTTCCGGGAAAGCGGCGCGATAGGCGAAGGTCACACCAGTCAGATCCCCGATGTTTTCCCCCAGGGTCAAGCGACCGTTGTGACCAATCTTATTGAACTGCTGCTCAAAATTCTGACCGCGGAGTTTGAAGTTCTTCACGTCCTCATCAGTCATCCACTGCTTCAGGCGGCCTTCCGCATCAAACTGCGCGCCTTGATCATCAATACCATGACCAAGTTCATGACCGATGACGGCCCCGACGGAACCCAGGTTGATTTCCACCGGCAGGCTCGGGTCATAGAACGGGTACTGAAGAATGCCGATCGGCATGACGAATTTATTATCATCCGGGCTATAGTATGCATTGACGGTCAAAGGACCCATTTCCCAGACGTTCGAATTGCGTTTCTGTTTAAGTTCCGCCAGCGAACGCTCCTGCAGTTTCGCGGCCAGCTTCTCAAAGTTCCCGTTCGGTTCGGTCAGGCTGTACTCGGCCTCGGGATTGAAGCGCCATTCCTCATCATTGCGCGGCTTCACCAGCTGCAGACGCGCCTTGCTCATCTTTTCCCGCGCCCCGCCTTTGCCCTGCTCGCTCAGCCACTGGTTGCTACTGATGCCATTGATGATGGACTTCCTAACCTCTTCGGCCAGCGCCACGAATTTATCTTCCGGGAAATCCGGGAAGACCTTCGGCAGGAGTTCCGCATCAAGTTCCTTCGTAAAGCTGTTCATGACAGCCATGGTGCAGCGCTCCTCGCGCTCGGGACGAACCTTGGGGGCACCCAGCTGCTTCACACCGAAAGCATAGTAGGCTTTTTTGAATTCGGGATAGCCATCATCGAGCATCGAACTCAAGCTTTCAAAGAGATAGACCGCTTTCAGAGTCTCCAGCTTCTCACGGTTCAGACGATCCTGCAGCCAGGCATAGGTGTCGGGTGTGAAGTGACGAATCAAGGTCGTCTCAGGAACCTGCGGCAGCACGTCTTCAAAATGAAAGTTCGGATATTTCTTCACAAGGTCCGCGCGGCTGACTTCGCTTTTCTGGACCCAGATGTCGCGCCATTCAGCAGGCAAGGGGCTGACTTTGGCGAAGCCCGTCTCGAAATCGAGCACGGCCCGGGCTTGGGCATCGGCAGCTGCTTTCGGGGTGCCTATCGTTTGGAAGAACTGGACCAGAATCTTTTTAAAGGCGCTGCGCACTTCCGGGCTTTCATAATACGAACGCTCCGGCAGACTCATGGCATTGGCTACGAAATAAAAATCATAAACGTCCGGCTGGCTCTGGTTGGCAAGATTGCCGATTTCCAGAAAGCTGGTACGGGCCGCTTTTCTTTCATCCGCCAAAAAACGGGCGAAGGCCGCGTGGTCCTTGATGGCTGCCAGACGCTGAACAGTATCCGCGACGCGTTTTTTTTCCTCGTTCGCGCTGGCGGCTGGATCCATGCAGGCATTGTAAACGGTCGCCAGAGTCTGCGAACGCGGAGCCAGCTTCACGCCTTTTTTCGATTCGGCGGCGATATCGCGCAGAAAGGCTTTCTTCTTGTCCAGAAGACGTTCGGCCGAATCATCGAAAGCAAAGGTATGGCTGGAACGATCCGGCCGCAGGGCATAGCTGTCGATCGCGCGGGAGCAGGCATAGCTATAGAAGTCGTCGCAGGGACTGACGGTATCATTCACAGGAAATTCACGGCGATCGGGAATGGTGCTGGTGGCTTTGGGTTTGGGCGGAGTCACGGCCAGGAGCGGCGCAGTGAAAAGACCAAGGGCCAGTAAAGAAAGAGACTGACGTAGCATGAAGACTCCCTAGAATTGTCCGGAAAGCATGACGCAGAGCGGGATACGAAAATACACGAGCAGGATTCAAAGACCAATAGAATAAAAATGGTGAAGTTTCCCTAAGTTATGGCGTCATAAAAAATCCATCAAACGAAATACCCTCAAGGCCTTGAGCCGGTCGGCAGAGTTTGCCCGGCAAAGCGTTCACCAATTCTAAAATCAGCCCTGATTGCGGCAAATTTTTAAGCCCAGGAGCAAAGGCCATTTTGGTCTATTTTGTGAAAGCCTCAAAGGCTTCTGATGAAATTTTCAGCAGGCCCGGAAAAATTCTTCCGAAAGACGGTTGATTCACTCGGAGGAAAAAGCATGCTGCGCTTTTTAGGCAAACTGATCCTATGCTTTCACGCCTTGCTGCTCCTAAGCGGTTCTGCATGGGCGGAGGATCTGCGATTCAAAATCAATCTGAAATCGAAAAGACTGCACCAGGACCGGGAATGGCTGATCGAAAGAGCCGCGCTGTGGGATGGCAAACATCTCTATATCAATCCCCAGCTCGACTTCAGCAATGTCGCGTGCGCCGGAAATCCGGAAGGCGGATGGAAGTGCACGGGCACCGTGGTGGCGACAGGTGATTATGCGCCCAATGTTTCCCTGACTTTTGACTGGAATGAAAGCGGAACGCACGACAAGAGCGAAAGGCTCTATCCCTCGCAGATCGCTGAAAATGCCTTCCGCATTCAGGCTGCCGGCATGGGTGTGGTCGTTTACGCGGAACCCAACTGCGCCTGTCGCACGGCCCAGTGTTCCAATACGGTTTCCGTTCTGATCCGTGAAGGGGCTGGAGGACGCGTTCTTTGGGGACCGGAAACGCATCAGGTCATCTTTGATGAATCCTGCCGCATGCTCCTGATGCTCGGGAAAACCCAGCCGATTGATGCTTCCATTCAGCGTTATGATCCAGCAGCCCTGTCTTTGGCCGTGACTTTGGATGGTGCCGAGCAGAATCTTGATTACCTGCCGCTCAGTGGCAAAGGTGAAAACGGTGCGCAGGGTCCAGCCGGAGCCCCTGGCGCTACAGGTCCCCAAGGTCCTACCGGTCCTCAAGGTCCTCGTGGTGAAATCGGTCCGGTCGGTCCTCAAGGTTTGGTGGGTCCACGCGGAGAAGCGGGTGCTCCTGGTCCCCGCGGAGAAATCGGTCCCATCGGTCCGGGTGGACCTGAAGGCAAACAGGGTCCACGCGGTCCTGAAGGTCCTGTTGGGCCGCCCGGTTCCCAAGGTCCCAAAGGTGATATGGGTGATGAAGGTCCCAAAGGTGAACGCGGTCCCACCGGTTTGCCGGGTCCTGCCGGTGCGCAGGGACCCATTGGTGCTGCCGGTCCCAAGGGTGATAAAGGCGACAAGGGTGATGCCGGTGCGCGCGGTCCCAAAGGTGACATTGGTGAAACCGGTCCGCAGGGTCCGAAAGGTGACCTAGGTCCGACCGGACTTCCCGGTGCCAAGGGTGATCCTGGTGCGCAGGGTCCTCAAGGCGCGCGCGGAGAGAAAGGCGATCCGGGTGAACGCGGACCCATTGGTCCCACAGGTTTAAAGGGT
The DNA here is from genome assembly GCF_035712445.1 of Oligoflexus sp. Lineage (NCBI taxonomy): Bacteria > Pseudomonadati > Bdellovibrionota > Oligoflexia > Oligoflexales > Oligoflexaceae > Oligoflexus > Oligoflexus sp. The sequence goes on from NZ_DASTAT010000053.1 coordinate 4,513, forward strand.
GATAAAGGTGATACGGGCTCCACGGGTCCCCAGGGTTTGCCGGGTGAAGCTGGACCTAAAGGTGATAAAGGCGAGCGCGGTGATACCGGACCTCAGGGTTTGACCGGTCCGAAGGGTGATCCCGGTCCAGCCGGTCCAACCGGAGCCACGGGAGCCAAGGGTGATAAAGGCGACAAGGGTGATACCGGAGCCACGGGTTTACCCGGTGCCAAAGGCGATCGCGGTGATACCGGCCCGATGGGTCCGCAGGGTCCCAAAGGGGAAACAGGTCCTCAGGGTGCTCAGGGTTTGAAAGGGGACAAGGGCGACACCGGTGCGGTTGGTCCGAAAGGTCCTGCTGGTCCCCAGGGTGAACGCGGTGAGATCGGTCCTCAGGGTTTGACCGGAGCCAAGGGTGATAAGGGTGACATGGGCGATCAGGGTTTGCCTGGTGTTCAAGGAACTCAGGGTCCCAAAGGTGAAAAAGGTGATACCGGGGCGATCGGTCCTCAGGGCCCGCGCGGCGAGCAGGGTATTCAAGGTTTCAAAGGTGATAAAGGCGACACCGGTGCAGCCGGTCCCGTCGGTCCCAAAGGTGATACAGGTCCTGTTGGTCCCACTGGGCCCCAGGGTCCGAAGGGTGATATCGGTGCCGATGGTCCGCGTGGACCACGCGGAGAGCCTGGACTTCCGGGAGCCACGGGTCCTGCCGGTCCCCAAGGTGATGCCGGTCCTGCGGGTCCGAAAGGCGAGCGCGGCGAAACAGGAGCGCCTGGACCTGCTGGTGAGAAAGGTCTTCCCGGCGCGAAAGGCGACAAGGGTGATACCGGCGCTGCGGGTGCCATAGGTCCCAAAGGTGACAAGGGTGATCCTGGTGTCGCCGGTCCTGCCGGTCCCAAAGGTGATACAGGATTCACAGGTCCTGCCGGTCCTGTTGGTCCCAAGGGTGATATTGGACCCCAGGGTCCCACCGGGCCCAAAGGGGAAAGCGGTGAACGCGGTCCCATCGGCCCTGCCGGACCCAAAGGCGACAGTGGACCGGTTGGTCCCGCTGGTCCCGTCGGTCCCAAAGGTGAATCCGGTGCAGCCGGTCCTGCCGGACCGAAGGGTGACGCTGGTCCCGTTGGTCCTGAAGGTGCTCGCGGCCCCCGCGGTGAATCAGGTACTCCTGGTGCCGCAGGCCCCGCTGGTCCCAAAGGCGACAAAGGCGATCCCGGGCCCGAAGGCCCCCGTGGCCCCCGCGGTGAAACCGGCCCCGCCACCGACCTGACTGACATTCTTCGCCGCCTTGATGCTCTCGAAGCACGGCCCTAACACAAACACCCCGGCTCTGGCCGGGGTTTTTATTTCCACCCCGCAAACCTTAAAAAGACCGCGACCCGCCGCATCCGCGCGCGAAACCTCAAAACCCTCGGCACGCTTGCCGCGCTTTCTTCCGCGCCCCGGCTGCCCCGCTTCCGCCCGCGATCATGACAAAGGGCCGTCTTTCGGATTGATCACAGTTCCGCTCGGCCGCATAATCGTTTTTTCTGCCTCATGCGCAAGGAATGCCACATGCCGAAAGAAGTTTGGGTTCTGGGCTTTGTCAGTTTGCTCATGGATATTTCCTCCGAGATGGTCCACAGCCTTTTGCCGCTGTTCATGGTAGGCACTCTCGGCATCAGCGTTTTCGCAGTGGGATTGATCGAAGGCGCGGCGGAAGCCACGGCGCTGATCGTAAAAATTTTCTCGGGCGCTCTGAGCGATTACCTCGGCAAACGCAAGGCTCTCGCCATTGTCGGCTATGGACTGGCGGCTATCACAAAACCCATGTTTGCCCTCGCCCAAAGCAGTGGCATGGTGCTCACCGCGCGGTTGACCGATCGCATCGGCAAAGGCATTCGCGGCGCTCCGCGTGATGCCTTGATTGCTGACATAACGCCAGCTGCGATGCGCGGCGCTGCCTTTGGCTTAAGACAATCTTTGGACACGATCGGCGCCTTCGTGGGTCCGCTCCTGGCCACCGCTCTGATGGTGCTCTGGGCCAATGACTTCCGCGCCGTATTTTGGGTTTCTGTGATTCCCGCGACCCTCGCAGTCCTTCTCCTTCTGGTCGGCATTCGCGAACCCGCGTCCCATTCTGAACAAAAACGTACCAACCCCATTCGCATGGACAATCTGAAACGCCTGAATGCCAGCTACTGGTGGGTTGTGGCTCTGGGTGCGATCTTCACCCTGGCCCGTTTCAGCGAGGCCTTCCTCGTTTTAAGAGCCCAGGAACGCGGCATCCCCATGGCCTGGGTCCCGCTGGTCATGGTCGTGATGAATGTTATCTACGCCGCGTCCGCCTATCCCTTTGGTCGACTTTCCGATCGCATGTCTCCCCTTTATCTGCTCGCCCTCGGCACGCTTGTGCTTTTGATCGCTGACGTTGTGCTGGCCCTTGGCACCAACGGCACTCATGTGATGATCGGCATCGCCTTCTGGGGCATTCATCTCGGCATCACACAGGGTCTCATGTCGGCTTTGGTCGCTCACACCGCGCCTGCTGACCTGCGCGGAACCGCCTTCGGTTTTTTCAACCTCGTTTCCGGAGTGGCCATGCTTATCTCGTCCGCGCTGGCCGGTCTTCTTTGGGATCAGCTCGGCGCAGCCTCGACCTTTTGGACGGGGGCGGGCTTCTGTGCGCTTGGACTTGTCGGCCTTCTTAGGATACAAGGTATTGATTTTAAGCAGGTTTCCTAGTTGGTCAGAATAGTCCCCAGCCTGTCACAAAGCAGGCGGGTCCACCGTATACTGTCAGGGAAGTGAGCAAGGGTGTTGGATCATCGGAGCGATGAGGAACTTTTGGATCAATATCACGCAGGGGATGCTGAGGCTTTCCGCAGCTTCTATCGGCGGCATGCCGGGCGCGTGCTCGGCTATCTTCAGACCAAAGGCCTAAATGCCCAGGCCGCCGAGGAAGTTCGTCAGGAAGCCTTTCTACGCCTGCATCACTCCATCCATCGTTATGAAAGCGGGCGCCCGGCGCTGCCCTGGTTTTTCACGATCGTGCATAACTGCCTGGTCGACAGCATCAGGCAAAGCCAGAGCCTTATGAAAATGAAAAACGCCTGGCAGAACAAGGGACCGGAAACCGTCACGGTCCAGGATCACGCGGAAGACGAGGACCCGGGAACGGCAATCCTGAATTCCCTTTCCGCCGAACAGAGGCAGGTGGTCGAGCTGCGGGTCTTTGAAGAAAAATCCTTCAAGGAAATGGCCCATACCACCGGCAAAAGCGAAGTGGCGCTGCGAAAAATCTATGAGCGCGCCCGCCAGAAGATGCGAGGCTTTTGGAATGGAGAGGATGCATGAAACCTGATCCTTCGGACTGGCAAAAATTTCTAGACAGTGAAGCCCCGGTGGATGCTGCGGTCCCGGTTCCCGATGCGATTGAAAAAGATCTGGTGCGCTCACGCACGCACCTTTCTTTCACGTATATCGGCGGCGCCGCGCTCGGCTATCTGATCTCGCTGATGATCTGCGCGCAATGTTCCGTCGGCCTTTCGCCCCTGGCCTGGAAAGTCAACTCGCTGATTCACACCATGCCTGATCCCTGGTGCCCGATCCTCTGTGGTTTCATCTTTGGATTTTCTCCGACGCTCGTGAGCTTTCTTTATCTTTCACGCTTTCAGCATCGCTTTCTTATATTCCGCATGGGCTGGCTGCCGGCGCTGGTGCCTGTGATCAGCGGCGCTCTGATGCTGCTTTCCGATGACCCGCACGGCTGGGTCTGGCGCAGCATCTGGCTCGTCACAGCAATCCTTACGCCCTATCTTTTCGAACTGGCTTCGGCCTTCATACTGAAACAGGCCCGCTGGAAACCGGGGACCGGTTCTTCGATTTAAGAAGGGAATAGGCAGAATATCGCGCGTGGGATATCCGTAACTCGGCTAATTTTCTATGTATTATCAGGGGATACAAAGCACCTCATGTGCAGAAAAATTCGGCCGATAAGATCCTCAGAGTTTTTCAGCAGGTGCTGTAATGTCGAGGCAGAAACTGTTACATACCATCGCGAGCCGAGTGCCTGTCACCCGGTATCTCGATTATCGTGAATATCTTCAGGCCGTTTATCTGGCTCTGAAGCAGGAACTCGAATCCTATTCCTACCTCAGCTTTGCCGAGGATCTTGGCTTTTCCAAAACCAATGTGGTGCATCTGATCATCAAAGGCAAAAGACCTTTGACGGGCAAGGCCGCGGATCGTATCAGCAGCGCGCTTGATATGCGCGCCAATGAGCGGAAGTATTTCGAGCAGCTGGTCAGCTTCCAAAATAGCCATGATCCGATCGAGCGTGAAGTCATGATGCAGAATCTTCTGCATTATAAGACCAAGGACGTGCAGTCCGAGGCCAGCCACGATCAATTGGAATTTTTCACCGAATGGTACAACGTCGCCATCTATGAGCTGGCGTTCACACCCTATTTCAATGAAGATACCAAAGAGCTGGCAGGCCTTCTGACCCCGCGCATCCGGCCCGAGCAGGCGCGCAAGAGCCTGGAGCTGCTGCAGCGTTTGAATCTTCTGCATAAGGACGAGACGAGCGGCCGCCTGGTGCCCCAACGCAGACGCGTGAGCACCGGGGATGAGATCGCGTCCCTCGCGATTATTCGTTATCATCAGAAAATGATCGACCTCGGCAAGGAATCCCTGACTTCTGTGGAAGCCTCGCTGCGGGATATCAGTGCGATTTCGATTGCGATACCTGAGGAAAAGCTGCCGGAGCTGAAGAAGGAAATCAGTGCGCTGCGTAAAAAACTTCTGAGCATGGCGGAGCAGGAAACCAACCCTGATGCCGTGTATCAGGTGAACTTCCAGCTTTTCCCGCTCAGTCGTCAGAAGGCCAGGAGATCGTCCTGACCAACGAGACCGCTATCTCACTGACACGCGCAAATTCTCGTATACCCAAAGAACGGTGAACTCGAAGGATCGGTCGTGGCCGAGTCAAAGAACGTTTGCCCGTTGGCCGAGCGGTGACAACCCAGCCCGCGGAAGGTCATGACATCACTCACCCCGATGCTGGGAATAGGCGTGCGATCTGGAAACTTTGCATAAAGATCGGCACAGGCCTGGCGATTGCCCGCGGCGCCGGCTCCAAAGCGTTCGACGACCCAGGGATGAACCTTCATCTGCGACTGACCGCAGTATTCCGTACACGACGAAGCCACGGTCACCATGCAGATGCCTTCCAAAAGAACCCCATCCGTACAGGTTTGATTGGTGGGCGTCGTCACGGGTTTGGGCGCGACGGGAGGCGGTGTTTCCGCGGTCACGGTCTCGCCTTTTTCATCGGCTTCACTATAGGTATAAGTACTGGACTGCGCGGCCGTCCGCAGCTCGACCAAGGGCGCGCCGGTGAACGCAAAGATTACGTCCCAGGGTTCGCCGCTGGCGGCCATGGATTTGCTCACGCGGATATTCGGGTTCGCCGTCGGAGCGAGCTTCACTTCATAACGATTCCAGCTGTCTTCCGTGGTCGGTATGCGTTTGCCATCGCGGCTCGCGACGCTGCAACCAACCTGCACCAGCTCACCGGCGGCATTGATATCCGAGCAGTTCACCAGGTATCCAGGAACACCGGCTCCCGTTTCCGTCGGTCGGTCGTTGGATTGCGTTTTGGGATCTATGGCCACGGATTGCTGGGCCGTGGAGGCAGTAGGTTTGGAAACCAGAAAGCCCGTCGGCATACAGGCCCCAAGGCCGGCAGCCACACCAAGACTCAGGATGATGGTTTTTATGGTTCGCATGGTTCCCTCCAAAAAACGTATCGGCACTGGAGGGACTCAACCTAAATCCGACTTGTAAGATGCCCTAATCACTGGAGGAGTCGGGCTCCTTTCCCTCGTCCGTAGGCGGGGCATCGGGGCTATAAACACGGACAAGGTCTTCGGCCATGCCGAGGACATCCAGGTGCTTTCCAAAGCTCAGCTTCTGGCTCAGGGACATGTATTCATAAAGAACGATGGCCGCGATCTGCCGATGATTGCTGCGATGAAGCCAGCGGGCAAGGGCCAGCCAGACGAGGAGCCTCTGGTCGATGTTCCTCAGGACCTCGATCTTGGTGATCACGCGCTTGATATCCGAGAGCCTTTTGGCAAAAGGAATATCCGTATCATAGGCTTGCTCCAGGCACTGGGCCAGGGCGTGAAAGCCGCTGTTCCGCTGGACGTCCAGGCCATGGATCAGCTTCGAGAGCTTATCGACCTTCCGCGACCAGGTCGTCTTCGGATGCGCATAGGCCCAAAAGAAAAGCTCCAATGGATAAGTATTCGTGTAATGGGAACTGCCTTCCTTCGTCAGCTGAAAGAGACCGGATAAATCCAGCGTTTGACTGGCTTCAATACAGGTCTTTTCCCAATGCAGCTCGTGCACGCAGGCGGGATCGGTCAGCTGCGCAGCATACTGCTGAACGATCTGATTGGCCTCGGGGATCGCGCCCGAGAGCCTTGTGGATTTAATCAAATATAGGCGCAGGCGGTCCAGGGTCTTCGGCTCTTCCGTCTCGCGCAGGCCCTTTTGAAAGAATTCGATCGCCAGCGAGGTGTTGCCAAGCCGCAGCGCATTGATGCCAATCCCAAGGTTCTGGCGGGCCATATGTTCCGCGGGCATGGCCGACATGTGGGCGCTCAGCAGCCTTTCCCAAAGCGAAGGAAGAAATTCCCCGTTGCCGAGGTGAATGTCGCTCATCACGGAATGCATTTCGGAAAAGAGAAAGGAGATCGGCGAATGCCCGGGCTTCACCCCAGCGACGCGCAGGATGGCTTCACCCAGGTTCGCAAGGTCATGAATTTGTTTTTTCCCAAGGCCCCCAAAGCGTTCATGATGCACAAGGGCGGACATGATGAGGATGAAGCGCCTCAGCATGCTGACAGAATCTTTGGCCAGATCGAGGAGCTGGATCTGCTCCAGGATGTAGTTGAGCCGCTCGGCCTCGCCCGATTCTCTAAGGACCTGGTCGAGTTCGATTTTGATCTCTTTTTTGGTTTCGTCGATAAGGGCTTTTTTCCAGCCTTCCCGACTCCGGCCTGCCATAAAAAGATCCTCGTATTTAAAGTCGCTTATCCTTGCGCCCCTTATCGGAGCTTTCCGCCGAAAGGTAAAAAAAAGACTGCGGATCACAGGGATCCGCAGTCGAAATGCAAGCTAAGGCTAAACAGATAACCGAGAGAGTCGTAAAAAATCACCCTCCATGAAGACCGTATTCAGAGCTTACAGGCATGACCTTCAGGATTTTCATAAGGAAGCTCTCCTCTTTAGAAGCTCGTTGCCTGATACCTAAGAGATTGCAACGGTCGTGCTCAAGAGGGCCAGAGGCGGAAAAGCCAGTCCTGCCGGGGACGTAAACCCGTTTTGAGGAGCGTTCTCAAATCGGAGATCTGTTTATGAAAAAAGGTCCGCGCCAGGGCTTTGGATTCATGTGCTCGGAATGAATAGAAGTTTTTAAAAATGCCCAGGGTTCAACCCGGAAGGGCCGAGGCCTGATCGAAAATTCGGGACTTAATCTTTGGAAATGCCGGGAAAAAATTCCTTGGGAGCGATTTGGGAAAGGGTGTACTGAGGGGATAAAAAGCGGGTTCCACAGGATAAAGAGCAAAAGGCGGACCAAAGAAAACAGCCCCGTGCCTAGGACCAGGGGCTGCTCAATCAGGAGTAAAAGCCGACCAGGTCAGGTACGGCCACCGGAGCGGCCCGAGCCGTTGCCTTTGCGCTCTGTTTCGATCCGGCAGGGTTCGAATTCCAGTTTGGAGCCCGTACCGTCCGCATAGACGATAAGATTCTGCTTTTCCGTGAACGCGATGCTGAAGGACTCCCGCGCGTTCGTGGGATCATTCGGAGCAAAGATCTCGCCGGTGATGGTTCCCGCGGTCGGGCGGCAGCCGCCGTCCGCATTCATCACGACATTGCTATAACGCATGACGACCATGAGGCCATCATCCTCTTTTCGGGATGAGACGACGCCCGAGGTGATCTTCAGCGACTTCAGTTTCGACTCGGCATTGTACGATTCTTCCATAATCAAAGGCGCATCGGCCTGGGTTTCGATGCGTGTGCGCATCTGAGTGGCCGCCGCCTGGGCCGTGCGGTTGGTGATCTCCATATCCGTCCCGAAGGTCAGGGAGCGCTGGAGCCGCAAACCGGCCGCAGGATCCATCTTCATGTTCTTGATGGTGGACTGATGCAGGCCGCTCGATTTCACGCTGCTTTCCCGAACGAAGGCCTGGGATGGATCCATCACGATGAGGCGGCTGTTGGTCCGCTCCAATGTTCCATCGATCAGGACATCCTGGGTCGCGTTCCAATCTATTTTGGGCCTGGTCAACTCACTGTTGCAGGCCAGGGTCACGCCCGGACTTTGCATGCGCGAAGCGAAGACGCGGCTGAGGCTTTCGGTGACCTGGGTGGCGCTGGACGCCTGGCCCGAGGTGCGCGTCGCGCTGCTCGTTTCCTGATGGTTCAGAACCAGGGAGCCATCGGGCTGAACGCCACAGACCAGGCTTTCGTTGCTGGCTATGAGCGAGGCGCTGCTGTTATCAAAAGCGAATTCCAAAGCCGCTGTCAGCGCTTCGTCGTATTGGTTTTCCACAAGGTAACGGGCATTGATCCGCAGGGATTCCACTGGCTCCGCCGGTTCGATGGATTCGATGGGAACATTGGGCATGCCCGGAACCATAGGTCGGCCATCGCTTTCCTTGGGCTGGGCGGGAGTGGGTTCAGTCGGGTTGCCGACTTCCACGCCGCAGCTTGCGAAGACTGCGCTGAAGAGAGCCGCAAAAAGTGTGCTGAGAGTTCGCATGCTCACGACTTGGCTCCTTTATCCCGGCTTAAAGGAAATAATTGAATATTCGTTTGATAGACCACATCAGCGTTCCTGGCCTGTTCGGCCATATTCAGGAGCTTCTTACGGAACAGGCTGATTTCCTTTTTGACCTCCGGCAAAAGACTGCTGGGAATCGCAATGGAAACAGAACTTATGTCGCGAGCCTGGGCGTGGATGGCTGTTAAAGACTCCTTCCCCAGTTCGATCATTTTCTGGTGGTAGCGGGTAATCGCCAGGGACGCGATCTCGTCGCCGGTGCTGATGCGGGAATGCGTAGGTTTATACTGGCCCGAGTCCGCATCGCGACTCAAAAGCCCAAGGCGTTCCAAAAGTTCAAGGCTCTTGCGCGCCTGCTCGGGGCGGATGCGCGGCGTCAGGGTCGCAGCCAGGGCTTTGGGATCGTCGCTGAAGGTGCTGGTGAAGCTTAATTCATAGATGGCGCTATGAAACCATTCGGTGAAGAATTCGAGCTGGGCGAGAAGATTGTCTTCTGCTTTCACTTCCTTGGTCTTGAGTTCCACCAGTTCCTGGAAGAGGAGTTCGCGTTTCATCGAATCGCGACTGTTGTGATAGGCCACCAGATCTTCGAAGTATTTGCGCTCTTTGCCCTGCAGCTGCAAAACATCCGCAATGCGAATGGCGGCTTTGCTGGTCAAAGGACGCCGGCCTTTGATGATGAGATGAAGGACGTTGGTGCGCGAAAAGCCAAGATCATCGGAGTAGTTCAAATACGAGTACTTGCCAAGCTCCTGCTTGATCGCTTCATAGACCGCCTGCAGATACTCCCGGTAGTCGAGAAACCGGCTGACCGATACACGACTCGCAATAGCTACGATGAGTTTCGAGTGAGACATACCGTTCTTTCTCTAAAGAATATTGGCAGACATTTTCCTGTATCGGCCCGCGGTTTTTCGCACATGAGCAAATTTTGTAAGTCTTCAAAAAAGCAAAGGAAACAGCCGTGAAATTCGGGGAATGTAGAGTTATTTCTGCACCCTCGCTTTTATTTCATTTTGTAAATAATTTTGCACATGAACCTGGCTGGATCCATCTGCAGGCCATTATAACAATTGAGATAAAGTGAGCACTCTCAAGATTTACCAAGTTTTTCCGATAATAATTTGCATACGGGTTGGCCGTCAGATGCCTGCCAACTTCTTCGAGAGAGCGAGAGGGGACGTGGTTATGAAATTCAGAATGGCGATTATGAGTCTTGGGGTCGTGATGTTCATCGGGGGCTGCGAATCGAGTCCTTCGATACCTGTGCTGTCCCGGAGAAGCGGCGCTGACAAAGTAGAGGAAGTCAAAGCGCCTGTTATAACCGAGCAAGCCGATCAAACCCCAGCCAAGGAAGCCCCAGCTCCTGACCTTCAGGCCCAGGCTCTGGCGATCCTGGATCGCGCCTGCGTCAGCTGTCATAGCGCGACCAACATTCAGGGCAACTTCGGAAGCCTGGATAATGTCGAGGCGATGCTGGCCAGTGGACGTTATCTTGTTGCAGGCAGCCCGGAACGCTCTCTTGTTTATACCAAGCTCGCGCCTATGGGCAACATGCCGCCGTCCGGCACGCTGAAGCCCGAGGAGGTGACGACTATCAAGGAATGGATCAGCGGTTTGAAAGCGGTGCAGATCGTTCCTTTGAAAGACACCCAGGTATTGGACCTTGTCCAGAAAGATCTGCAGGCCAACGTTCCGGTTGCGGATCAGGATCAGGTTCGTTACTTCAGCTTTCATGTGGCGAACAATGTCGGCACCAACGAAGCGGCCATGGAAAGCATGCGCAAAGCCTTCGTCAAAGTCGTCAACAGTCTATCCCGCTCACCGGCCCTCGTGAAGCCTGTGGCGATCGACCCGAAAAAGTTGATCTATCGCATCAAGCTCAACGAGCTGGGCATTCCTGTGCCGATCTTTGATGCCGTGATGAGCGATTTCTATCCCTTCACGCAGCAATTCGTGAATAACGTTTCAGACCGAACGGCTCAGCTGGCGGCTCAGACGGATGTCTCGCTGCGGACAGCTATCGGTTCAGCCAACTATCTCTTGCGAGCAGACTGGTTCATCGCGACCGCGACCCTGCCGATTCCTTATGAACGTCTGCTGCAGATGGGTGCGGATCAGGCTGCGCTGGATGCTCAGCTGGGCGTCACCATTCAAGCGAACCTCGCTGCCAACCGCGCGATACGGTCCGGCTTTAAAAATTCCGGAGTCTCGACCCAGAACCGCGTGATCGAGCGCCATAGCCAGAGCAATGGGCTTTCCTATTGGATCAGCTATGACTTCGCGCGTCTGGATCAGATCGAGAATATTTTCGCCAATCCCATCGGTCCGCAGCCGGTCAGCGCGACGAAGGCTTTCCAGCACGATGGGGGCGAAATCATCTTTCAGCTGCCGAACGGTCTGCTGGCTTATCGCCTGGTCAACGCCACAGGTGTGATTCTGGACAAGGGTCCAACCAGCATCGTGAAACAGAATGATGCGCCTTCCCAGTTTCTCTCGGCTATCGTCAACGGAGTGTCCTGCATGAACTGCCATGGCGCGGGCCTTCTTTATAAGAAGGATGAGGTGCGGGCCTTTGCCCAGGCCAACGTCGGTGCCTTCACCGCGGCCGAGATGGAAAAAATTCTGAACCTTTATCCGGAAGAGAAGCCGTTCAAGGATCAGATGGACAAGGACAACCTTCTTTACTTCAACAGTCTGAAGACGCTCGGCATCGAACCCAAAAGTCCTGATCCTGTGAACCAGGCGTTCCGCTTCTATAATCGTTCGCTCAGCAAGAATGATGTGAGAGAGGAACTCGGCGTGACGGAAGCCGCCCTGGACAGCCTGCTTCTGAATGAACCCTATCGGACCCAGTGGACCAGTCTGCGCACCCAGGGCTTTATTTCCCGTCAGGAACTCAGCCTTCTGCAGACCCAGGCTATCGAACAGGCCCGCATCGAACTGAACGTCGTTGCGCCACTGAGCGGTGATTTCCTGGCGACGCCTGATTGCATGTTCGCCAGCCAGGTTCAGATGGATAACTGTGTCGTCAATGCTGGGGCCGCGCCTGCAGTGGCCCTGCGTTAAATGGAATCCCCGTATTGAATGTCATGAGCCTCCCCAGTGGCACATTCCAATTCCAGGGCCTTTCCTCCGGGGAAGGCCTCTTCTTTTGAAATGTAGTTTTATTACAACAAATAATGCATCGCCGTCCTCGGGATTTAGATCAAAAATATCAAATATATACAGGAAGAAGTTTAGATGGTCTTAATACGCACACGGACTGATGCCTTGCGCTTTAGGAGAGAATCTTGTAATTTAACAACGTAACGAAGCATGGAGGTTATTATGACATGCAGTTGGATTCGTAGGTCGTTTATGGTTTTAGGTTTGGGCATGTCCCATGGGATTTCACCAGTCTGGATGATGAATCCCCAGCACTCGCCGAACTGCGAGCGCAATATGGGACGTTACTGCAAGTACTGCCGCCGCAATCCCTGATTGATCCGACCCGCTTCATCGAGGGTTCTGCGCAAACTGCCTTGTATACTTGACGGCTTCACGCGCACAGTCGGGGACACCCACACGCTGACTGTCGATCGAGCAAAGACTCGTGCGCACGTAATAGTAATCCAGGATCTGACGATAGTCCCAGGCCTTGCGTCCCGCAAGCGCTGCAGCACCTTGCTGACTCATACCCACACCATGGCCGAAGCCAAGGCCCTTGATCATGATCTGGCCTTCCGGGGCGGGATTGATGGTGAAAAGATTCGAAGGCAAAGTTCCCACCACGCGTTTGAAGGCGCGGGTCGGGATGGTGACGTATTCACCTTTCGCGTCGATCATCGTCACGGCTTTCACGCGGCCGGAATTGGTCTGTCCCACCATCGGAACCACCACCTGGGCGATGGGGCGATCCTTGGTCCAGTGACCCATCTCTTTCATTTTCTCGGTCAATTCTTTCAGGCTGAAAGGTCGTTCCCAGACTGTGCGATTCATTTCAAGATCAAAAGCCTCGGGGCGCGCCACTGTAAATGGGGCCGGCTGGTCCCAGATCGTGTTGGCTTCTTCCGTCGAGCCGCCGCTGTCGGCATGATAGAAGGCCTGGATCACCTGGCCCTGATACATCAGGATCTGACCTTCCGTCGCAAACACCGCTTCATCGGTTTTTTCCTTGCGATGGGTCACGCCTGTATACGCCTGATAAAGGACCGTATCATCCACATCCCAAAGACGGGCGGGCACGTAGCGACGCGCGCGCAGGATGTGATAGACGGCATAGGTACGGGCCGCCACAGCCTGGCTTTTGATGGCTTCCAGCGGCCAGTGATGGAAGACTTCCGAAGGCACCACGCCGCGCAGATAGCCGCGAAGGCTCACGACGTTGATCGCTTCCAGGATTTTTTGTTCCTGCCTGGTCGCGGCATGAACATAGAGCAAACCTGAATAGCTCAGAGTCTTCATTTTTTCGCCTTCATTGCGTTCCAAAGTGAACTGCTCAGGGCAATCGATGACCACGGGATTTTGGAGATCCTGGGCTCTCAGTTTGATAAGAGTTTGATCGCGCTGCAAAACGCCGCCGGGGGCCATCTGATCCTGGACCGCTTTGAAGATCGTGCAGGGACTTTCAGCGCGAATCGTGAATTGATCGAGCAGCTCGTCCTTACCATGAGGCAGATAGTCACGCTCATGGGGAAAGATTTTCACACGAATGGATGCCGTCGAGGAAACATTCTCGGCTCCATTCAGATTGAGCATATAAAGACTGGCATCATCTTCGCCTTCATCCGCAATGAGTTCGCCCGCGATTGCGCGCGCGGCTGGTCCTGTCAGGACGGGGAGAAGGGTGATGACCAATGCCAATAGCTTTTTCATAAGGAGTGACCTCACTGGTTAAGCTTAGGCTCTAGTGTGCTTATGGGAGTCTTATTGCAAGAAGCGTGTCGCTTCTTAATTATCTGATATCAAAGGCATAGTAAGAATTTTTTAGGGTCTTTCGTCAAGACCGTGGGCACTAAACAGTAGTCTACTTAATGAAAGAGGATGAGTTGCCTTGATCAGGACTGGTCTGCGCGTCACGCAAGGGGACTTATCTTCTGAAAAAGAGGCCGGGAAATGCGCGTTCTCAAGTTTCAAGACAGGCAAGCCGATAGTGTGAGCGGAGGCCAACCAATGAAAAATGCTTCGTGGACTATCCAGGTTTTTTACAGCGCTGTGTTCTTGAGTGCACTGGGCTGTGCCTATTCCAAGCCTTCCGCTCCGGTGACGCGTACGAATTCGACAGCACCGGCTCCGGCGAACGGAAACGCCACACCACAGACCGGGAATAATGCGGATGAGAAAACTGCGGATTCTGTAACGGCGCCGCAGACGGACGATAAGGCCGCTCCCACGCCAGCGCCTCCAGCGACGCCGGCTGCGCCTCAGGCGATGACTTTGACCAGCACCGCCTTTGCGAATAACGGCGCGATACCTCGCGTGCATGTCGCGGTCAACGGTGGCGGAAATATGTCGCCGCCCCTTCAGTGGAAAAATCCTCCGGCAGGAACGGGATCATTTGCCATTCAGATGGTGGATCTGGATTTTCTGAGGCCGTCACCGGCCCCTTTCATTCACTGGGTGATCACCAACATTCCGGCCACCAGCACTCAGCTGCCGGCAGGCTTGCCCGGCGGCAATAACCTGGCAGCGCCAGCAGAAGCTTTGGGTGCCAGCCAATTCAAAAACTATGGGGGCCCGAATCCACCGAACCTCCATCGGTATGAGTGGACCATCTATGCGATCAAGCAGGGTCAGACGCTGAACATCATCGAGAATTCGACCATGAACAAAGCGGAGCTGGAGGCCAAGAGCCTCGGCAAGGCCACGATTACCGGAACCTTCACGCCCTGATCCCTAGGGGAGCGAGTCAGAGCTGCTTCAGAGCCGCTTCCAGGTTCCCCACCGTTCTTTCCACATTCATCAGCTTATCCAGACCGAAGAGTCCCAGGCGGAAAGTTTTATAGTCCGCCGGCTCATCGCACATGAGCGGAACGCCGGCTGCTGTTTGCAGTCCAGCCTTGGCGAACTTTGTGCCCTTGTGAATGCCATCATCATCGGTATAAGACACCACGACGCCAGGCGCTTCAAAGCCCGGGGCCGCGACGCTTGGAAAACCATACTGCGCAAGCAGCGCCCGCACTCTACCACCCAATTCCCGCTGCCGTTGGTCCAGCTCATCAAAGCCCAGGGCCTCGGCCTCTTTCATGGCCGCATGAAAGCGCGCGAGCGCATCGGTCGGCATCGTCGCATGATAGGCATGACCACCGGCTTCATAGGCTTGCATGATCTGCAGCCATTTTAAAAGATCGCAGGCGAAGCTCGTGCTGCGGGTTGTCTCGATCCTCTGTTTCGCAGCCGCACCCAGCATGATAAGCGCGCTGCAGGGGCTGGCGCTCCAGCCCTTCTGCGGGGCGCTGATCAGGATATCGACGCCCAGCTTTTTCATGTTGATCCAGACCGTCCCCGAAGCGATGCAATCGAGAACGAAGAGCCCGCCGTGCGCATGAACCGCTTCGGCCACGGCGCCGATATAATCATCAGGCAGGATGATGCCCGAGGCCGTTTCCACATGGGGTGCGAATACAAGGTCGGGTTTGTCCTTTTGAATGGTCTCCAGCACCTCTTTTAAGGGCGCAGGCTGAAACGGTGCCGCGTGACCATCATGCAGACGGCGGGCTTTCAGAACGTCATGATGAGCGGGGATGCTGCCCATATCAAAGATCTGAGACCAGCGATAGCTGAACCAGCCATTGCGCAGGACCAGACAGCGCTTTCCACTGGCGAACTGCCTGGCCACAGCTTCCATGCCATAGGTTCCGCCGCCGGGAACCAGCGCCACGGCTTCCGCTGCATAGACGTCGCGCAGCGTGCTCGAAATCGAGCGCATGATTCCTTGGAATGCGGCGGACATGTGATTCAGTGAACGATCGTTAAAAACGACTGAATATTCCAAAAGCCCTTGGGGATCGACTTGAGATACAAGTGTTGACACGATTGTGCTCCCAAAATTAATCAAGCGGCAAAAAAACCAAACGAAGGTTAGCACGAGTCTTCCAGGGGGAATAGGCTGGAATTTGCGTCAAGCGGACGCTTCGACGCAGCGGTGTGTTCCGATACGTTCAGGCGATGTTGCGCTGAGACGTCTGCTTTAAGTTCAGCTGCAGGGTGGCTGCGAAGGTCTTGAATTCCAAAGCGAGCTGGTCGATGCATGCGGCGGCATCAGCCGCGGTCATGGACTTCGGCATATCTTCCAGATTCTGACAGACGGCTGCGAAACGGCTGGCACCCAAGGCGGCGCCGACGGATTTCAGGCGATGGGCTTCGAAAGCGAGAGCCTTGCGATCCCCAGCTCTTTGGGCATTGCGCATTTTTTCAAGGCCTTCTGGAATCATGGCGGCAAATTTCTCAAAGAGCTCGTTGATCAGATTCTGCCGATTGGCGTGGGGCACGAGACTTTGCAGCTGCTCAAGGATATGCGCATCCAGAACAGGCTTTGAAGGCATGGGAGTCGATCCGCCACCTGCATTCTGCAGCGGCAGCCAGCGGCTCACGACCTCGACCAGCTGCTGTGGCGTCAGAGGCTTGGGCAGGTAGTCATTCATGCCGGCGCTGAAGCACTTATCCATATCGCTTTTCATCGCATTGGCCGTCATCGCCACGATCGGCATCGCGACCACAGGAGCCTTTAAGCTGCGGATGCGGCGGGATGCTTCGTAGCCATCCATCTCGGGCATGTTGCAGTCCATGAAGACGATATCAAAGCGCTCCCTTTGCAGTCGATCGAGCGCCTCCTGTCCGCCGTTCACCGCCACTGCGCTCATGCCGATTTTTTCCAGCATTTTCACCGCGACGGCCTGGTTCAGGGCGACATCATCCACGATAAGTGCATGGCCGTGGAAACGAAGATTCGGATCGAAGCGATGGGCCGACTTCGGTCCCTTGGACAGACTTGAGGCGCGCTGCAGCTTGATGCGGAACCAAAAACGCGAACCCTGACCCTCTTCGCTGATGACACCGATTTCACCCCCCATGCGTTCGACGAGGTATTTGGAAATCGAGAGACCAAGACCGCTGCCACCAAAGCGCCTGGATGTCGAACTATCACCCTGCACAAAAGGTTGAAAGAGTTTCGGAGTCGTGTCGCTGGAAATGCCGATCCCTGTGTCCGTGACTTCAAAATGCAGCGTGCAAATTTCCTGCGCAACCTCAAGCCGCTCGACCTTCAGCGAAACATGCCCGGCGCTGGTAAATTTGATGGCGTTGCTGATCAAATTATTCAGGACCTGCTTCAGCCGCGACGGATCGCCCAGGAAAACCGCATCGCCTGGCACCTGATTATGAAAAGTCAAAGGCAGACCCTTGCCGCGGGCGGTAAAGGAGAGGGCCGTATGCAGTTCACTCAGAAGGTGCTGCAGCGAAAAGGGCACCGTTTCGAAATCCAGTTTGCCGGCTTCGATCTTGGAGAAATCGAGGATATCATTCAGAACGCTCAAAAGCAGCGAGCCCGAAGTCTGGATGGCCTCCACATACTGCATTTGAGTCGCGTCAAGCGAGGTGTCCATCAGAAGACTGGTCATGCCCGTGATGCCGTTCAAGGGCGTGCGGATCTCATGGCTCATCGTGGCCAGAAAGCGGGCCTTCGCCTCGGCAGCTTCCAAAGCCCGCTTTTCAGCGCGGACTTTATCGGTCACATCAAAAACAAGGACTGTGAATCCCTTGACCGTATCCCCCACCTTGTCCGGGATATAATGCGCCTGGGTGTGACGCATCTCGCCCGACGGTCTATGAAAGAGGTCGCGGTCAAATTGTTGACGCTCGCCACGCAGGGCGGCTTCGATATAGGGTGTGTTGCTGGCATAAAGATCAGGACCCAGGAGCTGCAGCATGGTACGGCCCAAAAGATCCTCGGGCAGGTAGTTGAACCAGTCGACGTAAGATCGGTTGGCATAACAGCAGCGTTGATCGCGATCCCAATAGGCGATAAGTGCAGGGATTTCATCGAACACTATGAAAAGATCCACGGTCGCTCTTCGCACCATCTTGGCAGCACGATGACGCATGATAAAATCTTTAAAATAGTGACCGATCACAAGTTCCTCGTTCTTTCGCCAAATAATTGCATGGCAAGGGGGCTCAGCAAGCCATAACGGAATCCTCGCACGTCCGCAAAATATTTCCTATGGGATCGGAAAAATACGGTAAAGATTGAGAAGGCGCTATTTGATTCCAAGCCTTTGCGCCAGCCGATGCAGATTGCTGCGATGCATTCCCAGAAGGCGAGCGGCCGCGGCCCAGTTGCCATCCACGGCCTGCAGGGCCCGCAGTATCTCTTTTTTTTGAAAAGCCAGAACGGCTTCCATAAGCGGCTCGAAGCTTTCCTGGCCTTTCGATTTTTGAGGCGATGCGTGATCTGCGGCGCTTTGATTGAAGATGCCATCCAAATGTTCGGCGCGAACATGGGAGGCCGGTTTATCGGTGGCGCGTGAAGCCCGCAAGGCCGCGCGGGTCAGGCTGTGCTCCAATTCGCGCACATTCCCGGGCCAATCGTAATTCTGCAGGATCTGCAGCGCCTCCTTATCCAGCCGCAAAGAGCGGACACCGAGCTTCAGGCTGATCTGCCCCAGAAAATAATCCGAGAGAAAGACGATATCATCCTTGCGATCCCGCAAAGGGGGTATCTGCAGTGGGTAGACGCTAAGGCGGTGATAAAGATCGGCGCGGAAGCGACCCTGTTTGACCTCGCGGCTGAGGTCGCGATTGGTTGCCGCGATCACCCGCGCGTTCACCCGATGCGTGCGATCCGAGCCGACCCTTTGAATTTCACCTGATTGAAGCGCCCGCAGCATACTGGCTTGAATGGACAGCGGCAGTTCACCAACCTCATCCAGAAACAGCGTGCCGCCATCGGCGAGTTCGAATTTTCCCATGCGATCCTGCGAAGCGCCCGTGAAAGAACCTTTGACATGACCAAAGAGTTCACTCTCGGCAATACTTTCGGGCAAGGCGGCACAGTTCACATGGACCATGGCCTGCTCACTGCGGGGTGATCCCATATGAAGGAGGCGGGCGACCAGCTCCTTGCCGGTTCCAGTTTCGCCCAGAATCAGCACAGGCAAATCCGAGGCGGCCACCATATTGATTTCGCGCTTCAGAGTTTGTATGGCCGCGCTTTCGCCGATAAGCAGGCTGCCCTCGCGATGGAAGCTATCGCGCTGCAGTTCGACCGCCACGCGCTGATTCTTCTCCACTTTCTGTTCGAGCCTGTCGATCAAGGTCGCCGTTTGCATGGTGGCCGCAGCCAGAGCCGCAATGCGTTCCAGCTGCATATTGCTGATGCCATCGAAGGCGCCCTCTTCGAGCGCATCCATGGTGAGGAGTCCAACCACCCTGTTTTCCAGCCAAAGTCCACAGCCCATGCAGGCGTGAACGCGGTGACTCCGATCTTCGGGATCACGCAGCCAGGCATCGAAGGGATCGGGCAGGGGATCATCCGCCGCAAAGCGAATCGGACGGCGGGATCCAAGGATCGCGGCCAGGCGTGGATGCTCGCCAGGAACGAAACGATTTTTCAGAAGATTTTCGGGAAGGCCATCAACGGCCAGGGGAACAAGGGTTCCATGGTCAAAGCGAAAAAGAACGGCAACCGCGCAGGGAACGAGTTTACGCACGGCATCCAAAAGCCTCGAATAGCGAGCATCACTGGGAAGGCTTTGCGAAAGATCGAGGGCAACCTGCACCAACGGATCATCATGATTCATGAGCGACTCGGCGTGAGTTATCGAAAGTACAACGTGTTATCAATTTTGTAACACGACTTGTTATCAATTGTACAGCTCGCCAACGCAAGTCATCAAAAACAGGCCAATAAAAATCCGGCACGATTTTCGCTTAACCAGGGTTGAACGTTAAGGAGTTGTGCTATGCAACATGATATCGCTGGAAAAAATCCTGCGCCTCGTGACACTCTCGGCGATCGCGCTGCGCGAGATCCCGCTGTCGCCCGCGTCTTTGCCCGCTTTGGAATAGACTATTGCTGCCGCGGCTGGCAGCGTTTGGATGAAGCCTGTCAGAAACTTGGAATCAGCGCGGCCGACGTGGAAGCTGCGATTCAAGAGGAAACCGCGGCCCATCCTGAATCCCGCACCATTGGTTGGGATCAGCTGTCGCTGCGTGATCTCGTCAATCATGTCCTGACCATCTACCATGAACCCCTGCGGCCGGAGTTGGAACGCCTGCACGACCTTGCCATCAAGGTCGCCCGCGTTCATGGCAAAAAGGATCCCGATCGCCTTCCGGCTTTGGAAGAGGCCGTTCGTGATCTGCGCGAAGACCTTCTGCATCATATGCAGAAAGAGGAAGTGGTTCTTTTCCCCTTGATCTGTGAGAAAAGAGGACCCCTTCTGACCGGACCGATGACGGTCATGCATCATGAGCATGAAACAACCGGAGCGCTTTTGAGCCGCATCCGGACTTTAACCGGACAATTCCAGGCTCCCGATGAAGCCTGCAATAGCTGGCGCGCACTTTACAGCGGTCTGGAAGCTCTCGAATTTTCCATCATGCAGCATATCAATTTCGAGGAGCATGTGCTCTTTCCCCGTGGTCTGCAACTCAATCAAGGAACTGCAACATGAAGTACAAAAGACTTTGGGTCGGCCTCGCTTTCATTGTCGGACTCTCGTTCGCGCTGCTTTTAGGCGTGGGCGCGGAAATCTATCGGGAAGCCCCGCCGATTCCCGATCGTGTGACGACTCCGGACGGGACCATTCTTTATACAGGCGAACAGATTCGCGATGGCCAGAACGTGTGGCAATCGACCGGCGGGCAGCAGCTCGGTTCGATCTGGGGCCACGGCTCCTATGTGGCGCCCGATTGGTCAGCTGACTGGCTGCATCGGGAAGCGGTGGTGCTGCTCGATCTTCTATCCCAGGAAAGATTTAAAGCATCCTATGATACCCTGACCGAATCGCAGAAAGCGTCGCTCCAAATAGAGGCTCGCGAGCTGATGCGTACCAACACCTATGATGCTGCCCAAAAAACGCTGCAGGTGGATCCACGCCGCGCGCAGGCGATCCAAGCGGTGGCCGCGCATTACGATGCTCTGTTCGCCAGCGATCCCAAATTCACAGATCTGCGTTCCGCCTATGCGATGCAGAACAACGCTGTCCCGGATCCTGCGCGTCGTCAGGCGATGACGGCCTTTTTCTTCTGGACCTCCTGGTCTTCGATCACCAATCGACCTGGACAGAATATTTCCTATACCAACAACTGGCCGCATGAACCCCTGCTCGGCAATCGGCCGACTACGGATGCTTTCCTTTGGACGATGCTCAGCATCGTGGCATTGATTGCGGGGATCGGAGCCTTGGCTTACACCATGGCCAGGCAGGAAAGCGAGCATGAGAAAGAACCGGCTGAAAAAACTGGATCAACGTCCCTTCTTTGGACGCTTCGTCAAACGCCTTCGATGCGCGCCACAGTAAAATATTTTTATACCGTCATGGGACTTCTGCTGTTCCAGATTATACTAGGGATAGTAACCGCCCATTACGGGGTCGAAGGCCAGAGTTTTTACGGCTTTCCGTTGGCTGACTATCTGCCTTACGCGGTCACACGCACCTGGCACACGCAGC
Source organism: Oligoflexus sp. (assembly GCF_035712445.1). Taxonomy (NCBI): domain Bacteria; kingdom Pseudomonadati; phylum Bdellovibrionota; class Oligoflexia; order Oligoflexales; family Oligoflexaceae; genus Oligoflexus; species Oligoflexus sp. The sequence continues at coordinate 25,987 of NZ_DASTAT010000053.1, forward strand.
TTGGAATTTTTTGGATCGCCACCGCGTGGCTGGGCACAGGGCTTTTCATGGCGCCGATGCTCGCCGGCAAGGAACCGCGCTTTCAGCGTCTTGGCGTGAACGTGCTCTGGTTCTGCCTTGTCGTGATCGTGGTCGGTTCGATGGCAGGTCAATGGTTTGCGATTCAGCAAAAACTCGGAAACGTGGCCAACTTCTGGTGGGGCCATCAGGGTTATGAATATGTGGATCTCGGCCGCTTCTGGCAGATTTTCCTTTTCGCCGGTCTTTTCATCTGGCTCGGGCTGATGCTGCGGGGTCTGATACCGGCGCTGAAACGTCCGGATGAACCCAGGCACCTTCTGGCTGTATTTGGTTTGTCCTGCTTCGCCATCGCCGCGTTCTATGGAGCCGGACTGATGTGGGGTCGGCAGACGCATCTGGCCGTCGCTGAATACTGGCGCTGGTGGGTCGTTCATCTTTGGGTGGAAGGTTTCTTTGAAGTCTTCGCCACCGCGGTCATCGCTTTGATCTTTGTGCGCCTTGGGCTCTTGCGCCAGCATGTGGCGACCTACAGCGTGCTGTTTGGAACGTCCATCTTTCTTCTGGGCGGAATATTGGGAACCTTCCATCACCTTTATTTCAGCGGAACGCCGACCTCGGTGCTCGCTCTCGGGGCCACGTTCTCGGCGCTGGAAGTCGTGCCCTTGTCCTTGATCGGCTTTGAGGCCTATAAGCAGTCGCGTCTGACTCATGATCATCAGGTCGCGAAAATCTATCGCTGGCCGATATACTTCCTGGTCGCTGTTTCCTTCTGGAATCTTTTGGGTGCCGGCGTCTTTGGTTTCCTGATCAATCCACCCCTGGCCCTTTATTACATGCAGGGTTTGAACACGACTCCCGTCCATGGTCACACCGCCCTCTTTGGTGTGTATGGAATGCTGGGCATCGGGCTCATGCTCTTCTGCATCCGGTCTTTGGAATACCGTCGTCAATGGTCGGAACGCGCCCTGCGCTGGTCGTTCTGGTCCCTGAACGGTGGCCTTATGGTGATGGTGCTCCTGAGCCTTCTGCCTATCGGTCTTCTGCAGACCCAGGCCAGCGTCGAACATGGGCTTTGGTATGCACGGTCCGCTGAGTTCATGAATACACCCGTCATGCAGGTCCTGAAATGGCTGCGGGTGCCCGGTGATATTCTCTTTGCCCTGGGTGTGGCTGCTCTTCTGGTGTTCTTTGTGCGCCGCAGCACGACACCGGAAACTGTGGAATCGGAAGTTCTTCTTGGAGCCAATAAACCAGACGAAAGTCTGGAACAATATGGTGTTTGATTAACAACGGAGGGATCTTCCATGCTTCGATTCGTTATGGCCTGCACTTTGGTCAGCAGCGTCCTGGCCTGTCAACCGACGCCGAGTTCCACGGAACGCACGACGCCCGAGACGACCGCGCCTGCGACTGGAGAGAACACGAACAATCAGGACACTACGAAAAAGCCCATCCATCTGCCCTCGCAGAACCAGACCGCCGGCGGTAAAGGCTACGTCATGCCTGGAACGCGGCCGAACGAGGTCTGTATGGAAAAAGGTTTTACCTGGCTTTACAACGGCTATCTGAAACCGGAGTGTGGAACCTGCCATTACAAGGATAACCGCTACAACGTCACCCAGTTCGCCCAGGGTGAAGACGAAGCGGCCTCCTTCGCCGTCCTGAAAACCGTGACGAATTCCACGAAACTTCTGGAGGCCGTTTTAGGTAACGTCTTCTGCAAGGGCTGTGTGATTACGAAAGATGATCCTCTTTACGCGGACCTTCAGTATTTTGTGCAGCATATGGATCGCTGCGAAAAACCCTGATGGATTCCTCCAACTCCCACTCCCTCGACTGCCCTGCGGTCGGGGGTTTTTTTCTACCTGGTCGGAAGCCCTAATTGATACCAGCTGTTCAAAAGCTGAAGGGAGGATTTATAGGCTCCATCACTCCAGCCTGAACGATTGGGATAATAGGCTTCGCCCACCAGAGCCACCGCTTCTCCTGGCAAAGGCTGCAAAGACCACGCGGCTATCTCCGCGTTGCTATGCGTGGCGCCAGCCCGCAGATAATGCCAGGCCGCAGGCCAGATCTGAACATAAGTTTTCAAAGGTTTGGGTATGCTCACTGTTTCGGGCACGCTCACGCCGTTCCGATGGAAGAGTTTCATGAGGCCCTCTTCAATTTCCGCTTCCACCGCGTCCATGGATTTCTGGGAAAGCTCTTCCCAGTGGTTCACGCAGCGCGCGTCATCATCATAGACGGAGCGAGTCACGTTCTGCTGGACGGCATCGGGATTCAAAGGGATTTCGATGAAATTCACGCAGCTGTCAGTGGTCCATGCGCGCCAGACCTGGCCCTCGGCGGAAGACAGATCGGGATGACGAATGTCCTTCCACCAGGAGGTCGGCCACCACTGGGTGATGGTCGCAACCTTCACGCCGATGATGTCCTGGAAAGCTTTTTGTTTGGCGATCCGCGCCGGCACATCACCCTTCAGATAGGGAAAGACGCTGGGTGGAACGGCCAGGACCAGCTGCTTCGCGGCGACTCTATAATGGGCGCTTTTGAGTTGGTAGCCTTGGCCCCGACTATGGACGGCGGCAACAGCTTCGCCTTTGAAAATCCTGACGCCTGCAGCGCGCGCACGCTCTTCCATACCGCGAATGAAAGACGACATGCCGCCGACCGGATAGGACGCCACGCAGCAGACATCCCATTCTTCATCGAGATAATCCATGTAAGAGCGGGCATCGAGCGGATATTCGAAGTCGGCTCGAAAACGGGTCATGTCATGCAGATAATCCAGTCCCGCGGTTCCCACCACAGCGCTGACGTAGCTGCGGAAATCAGGATACTCCGTGGCCTTCGCCCGCTCCGGGCCAAAGCGCAGCTGATCATAGAGCCATGTTTCCTGATCCGTATTCGGATTATCCTTGAGCGGCATGCCGGGATAAAGAGAAACGAAGTCCTCTTTGCTGAATGACGTGCGACCGCGCACCTGAATCAGATCCGTGCCGAGCGGTGGCGTTTCCAGCTGCAGTCCCAGTTCAGCGGCCAGATTGAAAAGGACGGTCTGTCCTTCCATGATGCGGCGCGCCCCGACGCCCATGCGCGGAGCGTTGGGATTGCTGGCATCAAAAGCCACATCATGAATGCGGCCGCCCAGCTCCTCTTCCTTTTCAAAAAGACAAACCTTGGATCCCAGCTGCGGCCCAAGTCGAAAGGCGGTATGCAGTCCGCCTGCGCCTCCTCCGACAATGGCCACTTCGCAGGTCAAGGGCACCAGGTTTTTGGCCACAAGCTGGGGGCCTGGGAGAAGGGTCAAACAGAAAAGGCCCAGACATGGACCCATGCGACGCGCAAGGTTCGAGACCATAAAATTACGTACTCCCTGTGATGGGTGGTTCCAAACGAAACTCGGCCCACACTACCGGGAATATCAAGGCGTCCACAAGTCCTTAGAGGCCTTCCGCCTGAATAAGACGCTCGGTATCCCCTGCATTATAACGCGCGGAATGAATGCCATTGGTAATCCAAGCCAGCTGCAGCGAGGCGGTTTGAAACAGCATGCGAAAGGTCAGGAGATCGGGTTCGCTTGGAATCACCGTGCCGGAGATATCGCCATAGGGATTGTCAAACGAGAAGGGATGATTGTGAACAAAGGCGACGAAGGTCCAGGCCTCTTGGTCCAAAATCTGCTGAGCGGCGGGGCTGATCTCCACCGATGGCGCGCCCATGGATGCCTGCTCGATAAAAGCCGCATAAATTTTCAGGCGCGAACCTTTGCGAAAGATGTGCGCGCTGAATTCCGAACCTGGAACATTCAGAGGATGAAATCTCAAATGCTCGTTCATGAGCATGGTGTCCACGCAGCGGCTGGGGCCTATGATCCCGGCCTCCCGATTTTCGATGAGGCGAAATGCTTTGACACTCCCATCGCGGGGGCCATAGGCCTTTTCAAAAACCACCCGCTGCCGAGCCAAAAGTTGAAAGGGATCGGTATCGGTCTGATCCTGGGCGTAATCCCGATAGGCGAGGAGCGCATCCGGCAGAGGAGCCGTCTCCGCGCCCAGCCAGGCCGCAGCCTCGTTCAGATCCCAGACGTACTGCCAGACATTCTGTTCAAACCTGCGCTCCAGCGGCTCGGGTGCGTCGGGACAGGCCAGGAGCGTCGGGGATCCCAGCAGAAGAAGAGCGAGCGCACGCAGTTTTTTGAGGATATTCATCGGCGACTCCGGCTTTGGGGCATTTCTTCAGTGCATCTCTACCGGGTTTTGCTTCAGAATTCAAGCTGGTCACCGCAGGGTGGGCCATGGACGCAGATGGAATGAAGAGAGGAGCGTTGACGCATGTTTCGAATTTTGGAGATAGGGCTGGATGGGGCCGTGACGATGTATGATGATGCGGCCCGCATTGGCCCACCCCCTGAGGGCGTCATTCGCTGGGTTGATCTGTCCGCGCAGGATGAGCCGCAGCTGGAGCTTCTGCGGCTGGGTTTTAATTTCCATCCCCTGGCCATCGAGGATTGCTCGCATTTTGATCAAAGGCCCAAGGTTGAAGAGTATGACAACTATCTTTTCATCGTGACCCAGGGCTTTGTCTGCGAAGGGGGCTCGGTGGAAAATCTGAAGATTCTGGAGCTGCATACCTTCATGGGTCAGCACTTTCTCGTGACCGTTCACAGCGAAGGCATCGAAGCCCTGGATAGCGTCTGGAAGCGGGCGACGTCCGACGCCAACCTTTTAAAACGCGGTGTGGACTTTGTTCTTTATATGATCGCCGATCGCATGGTGGACGGCAATTTTCCCATACTGGACCTGGCCGCCGAGGAGCTGGAGGTATTGGAAGAGGAGGTTCTGTCCAATCCGCGGCGCGAGAACCTGACCCGCATCTTCGCACTGAAGCATCAGCTTGTGTCCATGCGCAAGGTGCTGTCCCCGCAGCGTGATGTTTTCGGAGCCCTGACGAAACTGGACCATCCTTATATAGCCGAAAGAACCCTGCATTATTTCCGCGATGTCTATGATCATCTGATACGTATCACGGAATCCATCGAAGCCAACCGCGATCTTCTGGGCAATGCACTGGAGGCGTACCTTTCCTCGGTGTCCCAGCGCACCAATGAAATAATGAAATACCTGACGATCATGAGCGCAGTCTTTCTGCCTTTGGCCTTTGTCGTGGGATTTTTTGGTCAGAATTTTCAGAACCTGATTGGGATGCAGGACTGGATGCAGTCCGACTCCTTGATGTGGGGAATGGTGATTTTGTGCGTCACAATTCCTGTGGTGATGATCATATGGTTCAAGAGGAAGGGTTGGGTTTGATGTGTTAACTATTTAATATTGATGATTAATTTAACTATTCTTTCGCAATTCTCATTTTTAACTGGCCGGGCAGTCAGCAATCGGATACAAAGATTTCAGAGAAGAAAGTCAGACACGAAGAAAGGGGTTCCGATGCTGAAAACCTGGAAACACAAAGTTGCTCATGCCGTCGCTTCCAGCCTCCTGCTCGGTCTTGTCGCTTGCGGTCAGATGAACGATACGCAGCAGACGAGCGAAACCAAGGTCACCAATGGCCTGAAAGCTTCGGGCGAGTTCCCTTCTGTGATTCTTCTCCAGTTCAGCACGGGCGGTTATGGTTCTTCGATTTGCACGGGGACCTTTGTGAACGATGCGCAGGTCGTGACGGCCGCGCACTGCGTCTATGACATTTTGAAAAACGGTCGCACGGCTTCGTCCATGACCTTCACCAAAACCTTGGCCGATGGTCGCAGCCAGCGCGTGACCGCCGTATCTTTGAAATATCATCCTGGCTATACAGTGGTTCCTGGCAAATTGAGCAATCACGATCTTGCGGTTGTCACCTTCCCAAGGAACTCGGCACCGGCCACGACGCCTCTTTATCCGCACACACCCAGTGTCGGTCAGCAGTTCACGATCGTTGGTTTCGGCGTGAATGACTATCAGTATGATGCCGCCGGTCAGCAAACCGGATCAGTTTCGGGCACCAAGCGCAAAGGTGAAAACGAGATCTATCAGGTTGAAGACGGCATGATCAAGTTCTATGGCATCCCCACAGCCCAAGATCCCACGGTGGCTCAAGGTCACGACGTGGCCAGCGGCTCGGGTGATTCCGGTGGACCCCTTCTGATCGACGGTTCGCTGGCCGCTGTGACCTCGGGCGGAGGCCTCGCGCAAGCGACCGATGATGAAGGGCGCAGTCACACGGTTAAGGTTTCCAATTATGTGGATCTGAATGAGTCGTCGAACGCTGATTTCCTCCAGGCGACTCTTTACTAAGCTCAACCATACCTCGAACATTCAAACCCGCTTGAAGTGACTCAAGCGGGTTTGTTTTTTTATGCACGTCACGCTGCGAGTGCTCAAATTGGGCCGCAAAGCCCCACAGTTTGTGTGGGATATGGGCCTTGATTCAACTGCCTTTTCCTTGCCCATCAACTGCTTCCAAAGAGGTACAGTCCCTGCAACGATGGGAATGCCGCTCGACACCGTGTGAGCGCGAGAAGGAGAAAGCTTATGAAACGATGGAACAGAAGCAGAGTCGTCCTGCAGCTGGGACTGATAATAGGGATCAGTAGCCTTTGGGCCTGTTCCCCGCGGCAGGATAAGGAAACCTCGTCGCCCCTTGTCACTGATGTCGCCCATACCATTTCCAAACGCCAGTCGATTGGAAATTGCTGGCTCTATGCAACCGGCACCTGGCTGGAATCAGTGATCCTGAGCTATCAGAATGAGACAGTGGATGTGTCCGAATCGTACTGGACCTGGTGGCATTTCTACAATCAACTGATCGTTCCCCGTGAAATGGAGAAGATTGGAACCGGCGGCAGCTGGACCGAAGCGCGGGCCATCATCCTGAGGCATGGCTTTGTGAATGAAGGCGATTTTTTGCCTGATGAGGCCGGGGTGGAAATGTCCAATCGACAAAAGCAGGCGGAATATTACATCAACGACTCCCTTCTTTATGGGGATCTAAAAGATCCGTCCGCGCGTACTCCAGAAACCGTGCGCCGGGTTTTGGATGAGGCCTTCGGCTCGACCATGGCGGACGCTGAAAAATTAGCGCAGGCAGCGGATCAGAAAATCATACAACTGCTGCCCAATGGTCAGGTCGTGACCCTGCGCGATCTTTTGGATCGACGTTCCCGGCAGGCCTGGGTCGAAGTTTCCTTCCCGCGGATTGTCGGTGAAGAGGCAGTGGTGACGCCGAGCCAGCAAAGGGCGCGAAGGAATTTATGGCAACGTGTGTTCCGCGCTTTGAATGACAAGCAGCCCGTGATCATCAGTCTGATGATCGACTTCAATGCGCTGGATCCTAATGATGGGACCTTCAAAGGCCAGCGTCTGCGGGAGCTGGGCATCGGGCATCAAGGGGGACACCTGACAGTCCTGGAAGATTATACGGTGACGGATGTTCCCGGCATTGGTTCCATCGGTCGCGGGGAGGTGAGCGAGGAACTGCAGGCGCAGGCTCTGCTCGGTACGCTCGATACCCTGGTCGTGAAAAATTCCTGGGGCGTGGATCGACCCGAGCGCGGCATCAAAGAGGGGATTACTCTCTTTGATCGCAGCTATCTTGAAAATCAGTTTGCGTGGAAAGAGGATGATGAAGATCCCGAGAGTCCTGTGAACTGGTACACGACACTGGGCGGCTTTGTTCTTCCGGCTGGCTATTGAAACGGAACGCATCCCGCTGATCAAAAAAGGACATCCCCCTGAACGGAGGATGACCGGGAAAAGATCAGCGGGATTTGTGTCTTTTCAGCGAGGCTGAACCGTGCGACAGAGGATCACACTCAGCGGCCATGGATAGGCGCATGGTTTCGGAGTGGGACCCGGAGTCGGTGTGACTGTCGGTGTTGGTTTCGGCGTTGGCGTTGGATCCGGCGTCGGCGTCGGCTTCGGAGTGGGTGTTGGAGTCGGCGTTGGTGTCGGTGTTGGTGTCGGTGTCGGCTCCGGTGCCGGCGTGACAGCGGTCAAATAAGGTTTGAACCAGCAGGTCGGACGGTAACCATAAGCCAGGGCTTCGGCTTGATTACAGGTATAGCGCAGGGAATCCTGCTCCGCGTCCTTGCTGTTGCGTTGACTGCCCAGGTCACGACCAGGGATGACCTTCACATCCCATTCCTTGTTACAGATCGCGCCTGCGGTATAGGTATCCAGTCGGCACTGTCCGGCAGGGTGCGCGTTGTTGGTGACCTTCACAACGCTTTTATCCGGTGTGGAAAAATCGGCGCGTGTTCCGCCCAGAGCTGCAAGGAGCGAGGCGAGCGAGTGACCAGCCGCGGTCATGCGATAGCAAAGGTTCTGATCCTGTTCATTGTCCCAGGCTTTATCGCAGAGTGCTTTCGGAATGGCTTCTACAGTCTCACGATAGTTCGCGTTGGTGGCGTGATCATCTCTCCAAAGCTGACGTCCGCAGGACAGAGTCGCGAAATAATCCGATTCGCCTTCATTCGCCGCCCAGGATGAACTGAAGGGATAGCCGCCCAGGTGATGGCCGATTTCATGACAAAGGACGAGCGCGAAACCATCACGGGTGACTTCAGGACGACGGGCGAGGCCACCGTACATGTTCACCTGCCAGCTCGATCCGCTCTGAATCGCGCTCGCATTCACGGTGCTGTCACTCCACAGGCGGTTGACTTTTAAAGTGCCGCCGAAGCTTGCGACGATCGGTTTATAAAAGGCTTCAGCTTCATCGATCGCCTGATTGAAATCATCCTGGGTGATGCCTGCCGCGCGCAGAAGGCCGTCCTCTTTCCAGAGATCATTCGGAGGCAGAAAATCCGCCTGAGCCTGGGATGCGGTCAAAATTATGCCCGCCAAAGTTGCTGATGTGAGTCGTGCAAGCATCATCAATTCCCTTCACTTTCTTAGGTTTTATTCATAATTCCAAGCATAGTTGGTTGGCCGGCCAGTTCAATTTCGTAAAACTAATCTTTTGACTTATTGTTTTGAGCTAACAAGATTGAGAAAGATCATGCAGAGACGCTGAGGTATCCCGTTGTTTGCCTGTGTTCACGCGTGTTTGATGAGCGTTTCCCTGTGCTCTGAAATCCAGAACGCTCCGAGTGTTTGAGGGCGAGGTTTTCCGTGGTGAGCAGAAAGCGTGACGAAGAATGAGCACGATGGTGTTTTTTCTTCGTCGTGCCGGATTTCGCCAAGATTTGCTGCGCTGGGACACGGCCTACCGGATGAATTCTCATGGAGAAAGCCATAAAAACCCAGTAGCTTATCAGTATTCACAGCTTAAAGATGGGACACTATGCACGGCTACCCTTATGCCCTGGTCTTGATGTTCCTCGTCCTTTGCGGTCCGGCCTGTCAGAAGTCGGATGATGCTGAACGCCGCTCCTCCATGATCACAGGCATCAGCGCTCCGGCCCATATCAAGCCGGGATCCCTCGCCATTGAAATCGTCAATGAACTGAATGATGACCTTGTGCATCGGACCAATCTGACACCCGAGCAGGCCCGGGCCGTCGCGGTAAAGGCGGCCGGAGCCCTGGAAATCGCCAAGACGGAATTGATGCTGGCGGGAAATGAGGAGGCCGAAGGCTATGAAGATCGCATCGAATCCTTTGCCGATGAATTGATCAAAGGCGCCTTGGATGCTTTGGATGAGCTGACGGATGTGCATCAGCGGCAGGTGAACAAGGTTCTGGAGGAAATTATCGCAAGTGTCATGGAATCCATGGAAGGGCGTACGGATCATCTGGATACCAAGGGCCTTTCTGCCCTGCTGAAGGTGATGGCTGAGGCTGCGATGCATCACCTGGATGAGGCTGGTTTTACCGTGCAGTCCATGGCCGAAGGCGCACGCACAATCGGAGCCACGGCGATTGCTTCCCTGGATGATGCCGGTGTGCTGACGCCCGCCAATGGGCAGGATATTCTGATCGCGATTGTGAGTGGAGCGATTCAAGGTTTGGCGGATGGGCCCATGGGATCCTCGACAGCGAAGCATGTGGACTATGCGACCGTGATCGATGATCTGCTTTACGGTGCGGTGGGATCTTTGGATGATGCTGGATTTTCCCTGGCCGCGATTGATGACAACCTTGCTCATATACTTTTTGCAGCCGTGAGCACCTTCGATGAAATCGGCCTTAAGCCCGAAGACCTGGAAGCGGCCATCACAGCCGCTCTGCATGGAGCCATGGATGCTTTGAAGCGGGAGGCGGGCATTACCGATCCGGCCCAGCTTGAAGATGCTTTGGGATTCTGCGTATCCGGTGCGGTTGCGAGTCTGGCTCACAGTCAGATGACAGTGGATCAGATGGATGAAGTCATCGCAGTGATTGTGAAAAAAACAGTGATGCATGTCGATAATCTGGGAGTCAGTGAAGCCGATACGGAAGCGGTCATCGAGGAAATCGTTCTGGCTGCGATCGGGGCTTTGGATGATGCGGGATTTTTTCTGGAGCGCAGTGAAGCCTATGGGGATGTGATGGCCGATATCACTGTCGCTGCCATGGAAGGGCTTGCGGACGTGGGCTTCACCCTTGCCGAAATCGAGGTGCTTTTGGATGATATCACGGCGTCAGCGTTCAAGCCGCTTTTGGATCATGGATTTACCAAAGCGCAGAGCCAGGTGATCGGTACCCATTTTCGCACCAGGTTGGAAGCAGTCCTGGCCGCGAGCAAGGAGATCGTCTTTCCCTATGACGACGCGGTGATCAGCGCCCATGTGCAGGCGGCGATCGACGCGGCCTATGGACCATCGTGACGGATCTTGTCAAAAGCGCCCGCCTCATCTATGCCCTTCCTTGACACCATGTGGATCATCAACGCGGGGGACTTGCATCGCGCGGCGATCAAGACCTGTCTCTGCTCGATTTGCAGGCGTCCAGGGCAACGTTTATTTCTCTTTGACAGTTGGAGTCATCATGAAGGCTTTTTCGCCCGCGGCTGAACGTAATCAGGGGCCTATTTTTGAAGTGCTGAGTTCTCTTCTGCCGGCTGGGGCTTCTGTGCTGGAAGTCGCGAGTGGAACAGGTCAGCATGCGGAGTTTTTCTGTGCGCAAAGACCGGACATCACATGGCAGATGACAGACCCGGATCCAGCGAGTTTTCTGAGCCTTCAAACGTGTTATGCGGAAGCGCGGCATCCTGGTTTGAAAAAGCCGATTGCCTGGTCGGTTTTTGATGCGCGGCCACCGGAACTCGATCGGACCTTTGATGCCCTGGTGAATATCAATATGATTCACATTTCACCGTGGGAAGCCTGTCTTGCGCTTTTGGATCATACGAGGACCTGGCTGGCTCCTGGCGGGCTGCTTTACCTTTACGGGCCTTTTGTGATTCAAGGTCGGCCGACAGCTCCATCCAATTTAGCTTTTCACCAGTCTCTGCAGGACCGCGATGCGCGCTGGGGCCTGCGGGATTTGGAAACGGTGACGGCTGCCGCGCGCGAGCGTGGTCTTCGCTGGATCAGGACGGTGGATATGCCGGCGAATAACGTGTCGGTGTTGTTTCAGAAGTAAGGTCGTCAACGCCTCGCTTTCACGCGATTCATGCCGCCGTTCACACCGATGACCTGTCCTGTCATCCAACTGGCGGCAGGGTCGAGCAGCATGGCGATAGCATGCGCGATATCATCGGGCTGACCAATGCGGCCCAGAGGATGCATCTGCGCGGACGCTTTTTTTGCCTCCTCGGAACTCACGAATTTATGGCTCAAAGGTGTTTCCACCAGCGCAGGCGCGATGGCATTCACCCGCACGTTGCGCGGCGCATAGCTTGCGGCTGCCGACACCATCAGACCTTCCACGGCCCCCTTGGCCGCCGCTATCGCCTCGTGATTGGCCAGTCCGAACTGAGCCGCAACGCTGCTCATCAAAACGATGCTGCCACCACCAGCCTGAGCCAGACGCGGCGCTCCGAATTTCACCGTAAGAAAAGCCGTGGTCAGATTCGTATCGAGCGTCGCCCGCAGATCATCCACACTGATCTGGGTGATGGGTTTGATCGTAATGCTGCCGCAAAGATTCACGATGCCGTCCAAAGGGGTTTCGTCCAGCGTTTCCATCGCCGCACGAAAGGCCTCTTCATCACGAGCATCCCAGGCCATGGCCTTCTGATCGTAACGCGCGGCCAGTTGCTCGGCCTTTTCCAGACTGCGGCCGGCAATGATCACCGGACGGTTCTGCTCGGTTAAACGCCGGGTCAAAGCCTCACCAATCCCACCATAAGCACCGATGATCAGAACTGCTGACATGAAACCTCCTGCGTTGCTTCCTTGAAAGATCGAAACAAGCAGAGCCTAGCAAGTTCACCTGGGGGAAACGAGATTTTTTTCGCGCACAACCCTGAGTTTTATGCACAGCTCCCCGGGCCTGCATGGCAGGATGAGCTGGAATTCTGTGCGCTGATGCATTATGGTCCTTGTCTCATGAAGACCACCTGTTTGGGAGATGCACGCATGTCCAATTTGAGCTTTTTAGCCGGGAGCAAAGCCCTTCATCAGCTTCGCCGCGATGGGATGCGGCCCGACGCCTTCAAAGTTGTCGCCGGGGCGGCAGGAGGCCCGAAGTGGCTGGTGTTGAGCCAACTGGACCGCGTGATCTTCGGTGAGTTTTTTCGGGAACGGCGTGATCCTCTTTTCCTATTGGGTTCGTCCATCGGTGCCTGGCGTTTTGCGGCCGCCTCGCAGCAAAAGCCCCTGCATGCCATCTCACGTTTTGAAGACGCCTACATCGCGCAAACCTATCAGTCCAAACCCAGCGCGGCCGAGGTGACGAAACGGAGCTATGAGGTGCTCGATGCGTTTTTACCCGAGGAAGGTCTTCAGTCGATGGTGGATCACCCCACGCACCGGCTCAGCATGCTGGCTGTGCGTTCCCGCGGACCTGCCGCGAGTGATCGTCAGCTCATGCTTTCACTTGGCCTTGGAGGAGCCGGCCTTGGGAATATAGTGAGTTCACGCGCCTTGAAATTATTTTTTGAACGCACCCTTTTCTACGATCCGCGGTCGAAGCCTCCTTACCTTACGGCTCCATCCTTTCCGGCTCAGGCTGTGTCCCTGACCGCAGCCAACGCACGTCATGCGCTCATGGCCTCAGGATCCATTCCCCTTGTGATGTCCGGCATCTCACGGATTGCCGGCGCACCCGCAGGTGTGTATCGCGATGGTGGAATTATGGATTATCATCTGAACGTCCCCTTTCTTCCAGATACGGATGATCAGCTCGTGCTCTTCCCGCACTTCGAAGAGCGTTTGATTCCCGGCTGGTTTGATAAGCACCTGCCCTGGCGCAAACCGGATGCGGGACGCATGGCGCATGCTCTGGTGATTGCACCCTCACCGGAATTCATTGCCAAACTTCCTTATCAAAAGATCCCGGATCGCACGGATTTCATGCGTTTTCAAGGGCGTGACGCGGAACGCTTCCAATACTGGCGGACCGTGCTTCGCGAATGCCAGCGACTCGCCGACGAACTTCATGATGTGATCACCCAAGACCGCATCGCGGAGCGTGTAAAGCCGCTTCCCATTTAAATCGCAAGCGACTAAACAATTTTCATCGCCAGTCATATTCAGCTTCATGGCTTTCCCGATTGATTATTTGAAAACCAATTGTAGAGTCAAGGCACGTGTTAACCCGTATGCAAAGGGTGCATTCCGCGTGAAAAAAGGAGCCTTGATGAAAGTTTATGCACGAGTCGTTCTTCCCACTCTTCTGACGACGTTTCTGCTGTCGCCCGCAGCCCAAGCCGCTGTGGAGCTGAATCCCGCCCCACTCAGTAGTCAGGATAAATTGGTCACGTTTGCCAATTTCTTTACGCAAAATCTTGCCGGTCGAATTTTTGTCTCATCAAGCAAGGATAGACCCTATCAGGATAAGATCGTCGACTATGAGTATGACGTCTCTTATTTTGGAATGCAGCTCGACCCGGCTGGCGGGCTCACTTTCAAATCAACCTATAATATTAAACGCTTCATATACTCGGTTGATTCGAACGGCAAGAAAACCGGCGAGCCCGTCATCAAGCAAAACACGCAGACCTCGCAGTGTGCTCTGCGGCAGATGACGCGCACCACCAATGAGCTGGTGGGGAACTGCCAGAAGATTGCCGATAATGCTCCGAATTCCAGCATGCTCGGCTACGCGCGTCAGCTGCGCATCCTGGAACTCACGGCGGATCGCCTCGTTTGGAAGGATAATTCGGTCGGTTACCTCGAAGGCTTTCTGATCGATAAGGCCGGTTACGCGCCGCAGTATGAAATTCAGATCCTCACCTTCGCCACCAAAGCGGGCAACGCTCAAAATCGTCAAACCCTCATGACCAAAAAAGTCAGCACCTATAACTATGATATCGAGAAGGATCAGCTCGGAACTCTTCTGACCGAAACCAGCAGCGAATCCCTGGGCACGGCCCTTTAATTTTTGACAAGGAGATGCTCTTTCATGGTCACAACCCGTTTGATTTCCGTTCTATCCTTCAGTGGTATCCTGGGTGCAGCCGCCGCATCCGCAGCGCCCTATCCTTATCCCTTTGAATCGTGCCGGCCTTCGAAGACAGGCAAAGGGCACGTTTGCGTGCAGAATTATATAGCGGGCGCGGTATCCGGCGGTCAGGAATTCGTCGATTACGGCCAGTGCGAAGTGGTCCGGGAGCAAAGGCCCTATTGGTTCGTGCCGCCCAAGGGCGGTGATGATCCCAATGATCCGAGGCTTCAGGATCCGGTCTTTAAAAAGGAATACAGCTGGGTCGTGGCGCAGATTCGTTCGGTCGGCTGCTCCTGCTGCCACACGGCCAAATCCGGGGTGAAATCGACCAAGTGGGATCTCGATTCTCCCGGAGTTTTCGCCGATCAGCTCTCGGCCTTCGGCCTCGCCGTTTTCACCGGCGAAAACGTGGATTTTCACCGACTCGCCCGTTTCGATCCCAAGGATAACTATGGTTTCGATCAGTCGAAAACCGCCGTGCCGACCCAGGATCCCGAGCGTTTTAAAGCCTTTTTCATGGCGGAAGCGACGCGTCGCGGGATCACAGCGGATGAGCTGCGCGCGCAGAGACGTTTTCCCGGCGGGATTTTTGATGTCGTGAAGGATCAACCCACGACGGCCTGCGAACCCGGACTGGGCGTGCATGCGGACGGCAGCGTGCATTGGGGGCAGGCTGCGGCGCGTTACGTCTATATCATGAAGAAGGGAACCGAAAATCCTTTGGGACCACCTTCGCTGCATCGTCCGGAAGGCACAATCTGGAGCCTTCGCATGATTTCCGCGGCCGAGCCTTTGGTTTCGGGAATCCCTTACGGCACAAGGCCGATGGGGGGGCGGCAGGAAGTTCCTGCCCTGGATCAAAAGCCCGAGCCTTTGAAACAAGGCGAAACCTATAAGCTCTTCGTCGCCAAGGACATGCTGCAGACTGCCGTGAATTGCGAATTCGTCTTCAACGCGGACTGAAAATGTTCTGCGGATGAGCGAACAGGAGCAGGGCTTTCAGGCCCCTCCTGTTTTTTTTCGCCGATTTTCCATGCTTTTTTCCTGTGCAAATTTCGCCGCGCATTCCACACTGACAAATTAATCTTTTTCGTTTAACATTGCCTTAGCAGTAATATTTACCAGCGGAATAAAGGGGCCATCCACGATGCGCTTTGCCCTCGGCTTCGTTTTGTTCGCGGCGATGACGGGTTCCTGCTCGGAAAAAAACGGTCTTTTGGATCAGTCGAAGACCATCGAGGATCTCGGCTCCATGGCCGAGCCTGACCCTTCCTCGATGCTTCCCACCCGCATGGAAGGTCAGCCTCTCAGTTATGGTGGCAAAAGCTCTTTGACGGCCGGTGAGCATCACAACTGTGTGGTGGCTGATGGCGCTGTTTACTGCTGGGGCTATGGGCTTGCCGGGCAGCTGGGGCAGGGGGACATGCAAAACGGGGCGAAACCGCTCATGATCGAAGCCCTGGGCCAGGATAATCAGTCCGTCTTCACAGGCGATCTGCATAGCTGCGCGATCAAGCAAAGCGGAGCCGTTTACTGCTGGGGTTATAATCAAACGGGAGCCGTCGGCAACGGTCGTTCGGGACGGGAATTCACTTTCAGCGGCCAGGCCAAGCTTTATAACGTGACGACACCCACCCGCGTTTTGGGTTTGGATGCTGTGAAGATCGTTCAGATTGCAGCGACCAAGATCACCAGCTGCGCGCTGGCCGATCAGGGTGATGTCTACTGCTGGGGCACAGGCGCGAACTATGAACTGGGTGATGGAGAGAAAGATGATGCAGCGACCCGCGTCGCCCATCATATCGGAGTGGCCCAGAAAGTAAGCGTCCTCGAAGAACCCGCGAAGGAAATCCATGCGGGCGATCGTGCGTTCTGCGCTGTCACATTCAGCGATAAAATCAAATGCTGGGGCACACTCAGTCTGCCCACGGAAAGAGCCTATCCCTGGGTCGATCTGAGCGCAGCGCAAGTCCCCATGAGTCTCGCGATGGCCGATCAGCATTCCTGCTTTGTCACCGCGAGCCAGCAGCTCTATTGCCGCGGGGATAACTGGTATCAGCAGACCGGCCTTGCGACCGTCGCCAATGTCTGGACCCCTGTGAGCGGCGAATCCTTCATCAAAATCGCGACGGCGCGGAAGACCACCTGCGGCATTACTCCGAATCGCCGGGTGCGCTGCTGGGGCGTTTGTCTGCATGGACTCTGCGGACCGCATTTCACGGCCAAGCTGATTTCCCCGACGCAGGCCCAGAATGTGTTTGCCTATACCACGCAAAGGTCCATCGAAATCGAGGGCCTGACGGGGGCCATGGAAATCGCGGTCGGTGCCCGTCATGCCTGTGCGCTTTTGGAAAGCGGCCAGATCAAATGCTGGGGCAATGGCTTTCTCGGTGAACTGGGTGATGGTGAAGGCCAGAGTTCAGCTGAACCCGTCGACGTTGCCTTTTAAAAATTCCCTAACCTCAAGCAGGACGTGACTGATGAATGCAGGACGATTCTTGGGACTGAGCCTTATGATCGCAAGCCTAGGCGCGCCGAAACTTTTCGCGGCGCAGGATCCTGCCGCCTGCGGCAAAGCCTGGTGGTGCCAGCCAGCGGTCACCCAGGAAAAACTGGATAAGGCCATGATCGCACTCAATGCCTGGGCCGCGGAAGAAGCGCGCAATCCCGTTTATTATGCTGCCGATCTTCAGCCCATGCCCATGGATGAAACGCTCAAGGCCTTCGATAAAAATAGCTACAACAACATCTATGGCTATGGCCCCCTCCACTGGCTTCTGAAAAAATCCGCGAAGTTCGTGAATATCCTTTTTCCAGGCTATTTCGTGACTGTTTTACGGGTGAACAGCAATCACCCCTATTCGAATCCGTCGGGCGCCCCTGATGCGCACAGCAATGGTCTGGATGTGGACATGGGCTATATTCTGAAAGATCCCAATAACGAATCCTCACCGATCGATTACGAAGCCCAGTTTTGGTTTGTGTACATGCTCTATACTGAAGCCAAACTCGTCAGCTCGCATCGTTACTCCGGCTTCAGCTATATCCACGAAATGGAATCCTACCTGGATAGCGCGATCACGCGGGCCCTGGTGCCGAAGTCCTTCCGCTTCAGCGGGATCACCGACCCCTGGGAATTCAGCCACGTCTCCCATTTTCACTTTGGCATCAATCCCTGCAGCAAGCCCGTAACCCGCACCAGCAGCGGCCCACGCTGCATGCCCTGATGTTTTTGCGTCATAAATGCCGGTAGCTGAAACCGGCGTTTTCTGCTTTATTCAGGGCCATGAGCGATTTTCCGAGCCTCCTCGCATCCCCCAAGACTTTTCACTGGACTCTGCCGCCCCGCGTCAGCTTTGATTATTTTGCCTTTCAGGAGCAGGGGGCTGGTGCTCTTTTGCTGATCGGCATGCATCTGACCGACAGCATGCCCTGGCTCTGCGCGCGCCATCCTCTGTGGTTTTCGTCCGCACCGGGTTTTATAGATCAGGAATCCAAGCGTATTTTAGGCAAACGTTTTCGCTCGCATCCTGATGAAAGTCCCAGGCCCATGGAAGTCATCGACCCGATTGCGCGCGTCCTCACGACGCTTGATGACGCCGGGCATGCTTTTGACAAGGTTCCCCGGCATCCGGAATTGCCTAAAATACCGGGCAAACTGCAGCCCCGCAAGCTCACGGCCGCGGCCAAGGTCGTCATTGCAGGCGAACAACATAGGTTTCATTCCCGCAATTTTTCCGAGCTGGGTCAATGCCTGCATGCGGAGCTGACCCTGATATTCGGCCTCGGCCGTTATCTGAGTGAGCGGCCGCAGCCCCCGGATCGCCTGCAAAGTTTTGAACTCGAAACGACGCTTAAGCCCTGTAAAATGTGTGCTGCATTCTTGCATGCGCTCAGGCGGAAGTGCGCTGCGTTTCAGGTGAAGTACCACGAGGACGACCCCGGCCGTCTGGCGGCCGATACCCTTCTGGATCGCTTTGGCTATGAAGGACCCGGCCTGGAAGATAAAGCCATAATGGCTTTATGAAAAATTTTGGAGGGCTGCAAGCTTTGGCCGGCAAACGCGTCTTATCCTCGTGAACTCTGACTGCAAACAGGAGTTGATTTGAATCCGCTCTGGCAGAGAATTGAAGCGCATCCTCTGCAATCGCCCCAGGCCCTTGATTTTCATAAACGCCTTTGCCGGGAACAACGCTGGTCCCTTGCCTATGGTGAACGCGTGATCCTCGAATACAAGCGTTTCGTCTTCCTTTCCTGCATCCAGGATCGAAGCCTCACACCCAGCGTGGATGTGGACGAGGCCTGGCATCTTCATCTGACCTATACCGAAGACTACTGGAACGTCTTTTGCCCCAAGGTTCTTGGACGGCCCTTGCACCATCGGCCCACCAGTGGATCGGCAGCCGATGGCCGACGTTTTCGTGAGCAATATGCGGCGACCCTCCAGATCTATGCCGACTGGTTTGGGCCGCCTGATCCCAACATCTGGCCCGGCTCGCAGGAGCGTTTTTTTCAGCCCGGCCGATTTCAACGAATCAATCGCCAATGCTATTGGGTGATTCGTAAACCCTGGAAAGGATTTTGATGACTTTGAATCCGTATGAACTCAATGGAACCCACTTTCTCCTCTTCTATGCCGTGACTCTCGCCCTTGTTTCCGCTCTGGTTTGGCCCCGCCGTCCACCCGCCTCGGGCCAGCCAAGGGTCAGCCCCGAAAGGCTGCGACTGGAGCATTGGGCGATCCTTGCCGGAGGGCTGCCGCGTGCCGCCCAGGCTGTCTTTGCCCGCGCGCTTCAGGATGGAATCATTCTTTGGAATGAGAACGAGCTGCGCTATGAACCCAAAAGCCCGGAGTCCACTGACCCTCTCTCGGGTCTTTTCGCGAGCCGGCCTCGTCCTGCTTTCGCTTTGAAGCAGCTTGAAAATTCCCTGACTTCGTATGAAAGCGATCTGCAAAAATGGGGTCTCTTGCAAACGCGTGACGCCGCATCTTTTCAACCGACCGTCATCAGCCTGGGCTATGGATTTGTCCTGCTGCTGGGCCTTGTCCGTATTTTTCAGGGTCTGATCAACCATCGACCCATAGGTTTTCTCGTCCTGCTTATGATTCCTGCCGGCATTCTTTGGTACAAGGCCATCCAACGCTGTCAGCGAAAAACCAGGGAAGGCCTTCAGCTGCTCCAGGATTATGCGGTGAAATATGATCACATTCGCCGTGCGCCGCCGGAAAGCGAACAGCCGCTTGCCGTGGCCCTTGGGGGGATCGCGGCGCTGAATGGCAGCGCCTATGGTCATGTGATCTGGGCTTTGGAACCGGAAAAAAAGCGGCTGGAATCGAGCGACGGTGGTTGGATCGCCAGCGATAGCTCCGGCTCTGCAGGATCAGGAGACGCGGGCGACGGTGGTGGTTCCGGCTGCGGCGGCTCGGGCTGCGGGGGCTGCGGGGGCGATTGAGGCCAGTGGAATCGCTTGCGCCTTGCTCGTCTTGTTCTTCCAGATTTCCTGCCCGTGCCGATCGACGAAGACCAGCTTCGCTTCGGATGCATCCAGACTGAGCTCCACAAAACCAATGTCGTTGGTGCGGAAGAGGCACTCCTGATCGCTGGGCATCACATGCTCGCGAATTTCCGATCCATGGCCGACGATCGCAAACTGCATGCCCTTCCACGGCGCGAAAATTTCAGCGTGATGCTCATGCCCGGCAAAGATGAAGTCCACCGGATAGCGTTCCAATAAAGGAAGAAACACGGCCTTCATCTCCTCATGATCACCCCTGAGACCTGTCGACCAAAGGTGATAGTGAAAGCATACAACTTTCCAATCGCTGGTCTCTTCCGCCAGCTCCGCTTCCAAAAACTGGAGCGCCTCCGCAGGTTGGGGAAATTCACTGCCAGCCGCGGTGACATTCAGCACAATAATTTTCACAAACCTGTCGCGGATGACATAGTTTGCGGCAGGCAGCACCCAACCGCCTTGACCGCGAGCCAGCGCATTCACCCGCTGACTATACTGAAGCTGTTCGCTGATGCGATCCTCGTCCATATCGTGATTGCCGGGCGTTTGAAAGAACGGCACACCGGCCTGAATCAATTCCGCAAAAGGCTCTTCAAAAATACGCTGCATCAGCTCCGGGGTCGTTGGGTCGTATTGATTGTCGCCGGTCGATAGCGCAAAGCGAAAGGGATTCAAAGCATGCCGTCGCGCCATGATGCGACCCAGGGCAAACTGTTCGGAATTGCCACGGCCGGCATCTCCATAAATGGCAATATGAGTCAGGGCATTCTGCATGCGATTCTTCCTTGGTGGGTGAGTAAAAACTTTACTGCGTCGGGGATGATGTTCGCAACGGAAAAGCCATGCGAAAACACCGGCCCCATGCTGCCTCTATTGTCAGCCTGGACCAATCCTGCGATAGTCGTCGGAACGTGCACACGTGGAGGACGATCATGACAGGAACCAGCAGCAAATGGCCGATTCAGCATCCCGACCGCATTCAGCTCTATGGACTGCCGACGCCGAATGGGCAGAAGGTCAGTATCGCTTTGGAAGAGCTGGAAATTCCCTATGAAGCGCATCGGGTTGATATCAGCAAGGGCGATCAGTTTTTACCTGAATATATCCGCCTCAGCCCCAACTCCAAGATTCCGGCGATCGTCGATCCCAAGGGGCCCGATGGCCGCCCGCTGACTCTCATGGAATCGGGTGCCATCCTTCTTTATCTTTCTGAGAAGGCCGGACGCCTGATGCCGACCCGGGCCCATGAGCGATTTGAAGCCCTGCAGTGGCTCTTCTTCCAGGTCGGACATATCGGTCCGATGTTTGGGCAGTTCGGGCACTTTTTTGTGTATGCGAAGGAGCAGTGCGATCATCCCTATCCGGTGGAACGCTATAGAAAGGAAACGCGGCGTCTTTTGAAGGTGCTCGACGATCGCCTCGCCGAGGTTCCCTACATCGCCGGTTCGGACTTCACCATCGTGGATATTGCTCACTACCCCTGGGTGGATTGTCTGGATGCTTTTTACAAAGCGGCCGACGCCCTTCAGCTCGCGGAGTTTACGCGGGTGAAAGACTGGCTCAATCGCTGCAAAAGTCGCCCCGCCTATGCCCGCGGAGCGCAGGTCTGCGAGGCTTAAGTCGCTGTGCAGTTTTCAAATTCCAGACGGACGCTCGCCCGTTTGGGAGCTTGAAAACTCGCCGACACCTGGCTCGCCTTGTTGGTCTTCTTCGCATACATGGTAAAGTCGTAGAAGAGCACCTGATCGGTCCCGCAGCTGGATTTTCCATCGCTGCGGACTGCAGTCAGATCCTTGGCCAGGTTCACATCAACGACAGTCTTCTTGATTTCAGTCTGTTCGTCATAGTCAAGTTTCCGCTCATCACTGCCGAACTGTCCAAAGCGCAGCTCATTAAAAACCATCAGGCTCGCGCCCTTGTCTTTTTGCAGCTCCAGCTTCACATTCCCCTCGATTTTCTTGACCCTGCGTCCCGGTTGACCACGGATGGCAAAGCGCAGCGCGCATTCCGAGTAAAACTCCAGCGCATTGTCCTTGTCCACCTGCTTGCCACTCTTCAGGCTGTAATCGGGGAAGACGAGGTCAAAGGTCAGATTCGGAGTCTTCACGGCATTTTTCGGATGGATATTGAAGATCACATTCCTATCCTTGCTCGCCATCTCTTCCACGGAACGGCATCCTGATCCGAAGGCGGCCCACTTCACAACGGCCACCTGAGATTCGTTACCACCATTCGATAGCATGATCGGATTCAACGTCTGTCCCGCGTTGGGCTCTGCAGGTGCGGAAGCCGAAATGTTCGCGGTGGCCAGAAGACTCCAAAGCAGGGAGCGAACGGTACAGTTCATTCGTATCATCGGAATCCCTCACTTAGTAAAATCGCTTGTAAAATAATCCAATGGCACCAAAGTTGAAACACATAATTCCGATCAGTTTCCTTATGAAGAAAGGTTCTCCATGAAACAGCTGATAAAAGATCTCAGAATCATATCGGTGCTGTCCTGCATGAGCTTCGGCGCTCCAGCCTGGAGCCAGACCGTGGAGTGGATGAATGGGAGTGTGCAGGGTAATGGATGTAGAACAGACGACACGGGCATCTTCATCTTCGGTGATGAGATATCCTACGTATTTTCCAGCCTGGGTATCAATTTGAGTGATGCCGGCGGTGGCCCCAAGGCCATGAATAAATTCTGCAACGTGTCTGCTGATGCACGCGTGGATCAGGGGAATTATGTGACGGATTTTCAGCAGGTCCTGACCTACGGCGGCATCAAAACGCAATGGGGCAGCCAGGCTTCGATCATGTCTTTCGCGCAATTTTATGGGCATCAGATCAAGCCCTTCAAGGTTATGCTCCGCAATGGAATGGAGTTCAACCGGCCTCTTGTGAGCGAAACCCTGAGTGATAAGGAAACGTCCGTCGCCAAAGCGAATTGGTGGTGTAAACCCAACCGTAATCCGAAAGGACATTTGAAAGGAAGGATAGCGGTGAACGGTCAGCTGGTGAGTGGGGGAGAAGGCAGCGTGGCCCTGAGCGCGCAAACTTTCGATATCAAATATGCGGCTTCGATTCGTTGGGCCCCATGTCCTTGACGCGAAGCTTCGCATTAAAATGCAGGTAAATTTCCGCATGCGGCGGAGCTGAAGAATTCATTGACAGAAAAAAGTTTCAGTCATAGGGTTTCCTCATGAGAAGATCGTCATTCCAGAATGCATTGAGTCTAATATTAAAGGCGCTGCTTTCCAGCAAAGCTTTAATCTTATGAAAGGACTCATTATCATGAAAAAACTCATCTGTGGACCTATGCTCGTCGGTGGACTTCTGGCTCTCTCCCAGCTGGGATATGGCGACACTGTGAAGTGGACTCCGACGACGCCGGCCGGGAGTGGTTGCAACTCCAGCAACACTCAAGTGTTTGTGTTCGGTGATACGGTAAGCTGGGTGTTTGACAGTCTGGGAGTCGATCTTACTGCTGGCTTCCCTCCCGGATCGTCCAACAAATACTGTGCGATCCGCGCAGGGGCTGAAGTCGCCCAAGGTATTTACCTGGCTGAGCTGAAGCAATCTCTGACCTTCGGCGGCATCAAGTCGAAAGACGGCAGCCGCGGGGCGATCACGACCAACAGCACCTTCTTCGGTTACAGCGTCTCGCCCTTCCAGATCACTCTGCCTGAAGGCATGGACTTTAACCAGGCTTTGGTGACCCGGGACCGCGTGGATAACTTCGCGGTGATCGCACCACCCAATTACTGGTGTAATCCCAACCGCAATCCTCGTGGCCTCTTCACCTCGCGCATTGCTGTGAACGGTCAGGTGACCCGTCCAGGCGCCAGCATCAGCATCAGCGCCCAGCAGTTTGATGTGAAGTTCGAAGCCACCTTCGGCTGGAGACCATGCGGCGTCTAACGCCGGCAATATCTGCCTCTCGCGGCATCGACCCCAAAGGCCGATGCGGCAGATATGGTGAAGTCTCTCTTTATTCTTATCCTCCTTGGGTTCTGGCGAACAGCTCTCGCCAGTCCCGGGCCTATTTTTGAAATCCAGGACACCATGGACGGGCCGGCCTTGGGCCCGTTTGTGGAGTACCTGGTGGATGCCCAAAGGCAGTATGATGCGTCCAGCATAAGCGCAGCGCCCGATGCTGCCTGGCGGAGGCTCGCTCAACCCTTTCGTAATTTCGGGCACCTTCATGCCCCGCTCTGGCTCCGCTTCCAGGTGCTGAATCCGAGTGATCACGCCCGGACCGTTTACTTTGAAAATAATTATGCCCTGACTGATCGCATCACCCTCATCGCCGCGGAAAGCGCAGGCGGATGGATGCAGACTCTGGGGGATAAGGTCCCCCGTGCCGACCGCAACCTCCGCTATCGCCATCCTGTCTTCAGCAGCAACCTTCCGCCTGGCGTGCATCTCTTCCATATAAAAATGGAGACCACCGAACTCGTCAGCGTGGCTTTCAAGGTCTGGGACCCCACCTCGTTCAATAGCATGATGAACCTCGAATCCCTTTTGATCGGACTTTTGTTTGGCATCACGGTGGCCTTGCTTTGCTATAACCTGATCCTCTTTTTGTCGACCCGCATTGCTCTTCTCGCGCCCTATTGCTTCTATGTCTTCTTCTTTATCCTGACAGAATTTTGTCTGATCGGTATCTCGCAGCTGGTGATTACCGATCCAGCGCTCAGCCGTTGGCTGGCGAACGCGGGATTCCGCCTTTTTCTGACGCTTGGTATCCTGGCGGCGCTGACGTTCATGCGAATGTTTCTCAATCTCAGGGCTCACGGACCACGTCTTGATAAAGTCACGAAGGGTCTCAAGATCGCGCTTGCCTTCCTCCTCGTCTATCACCTTGCAGGGGGAGCGGAAGCCAATCTGCTTATATCGGCGGCTCTTGCGCTCTGCTCCCTTCATTTTATCGTCTGCACTGTTCTGGTCGTGCGCGACGGCTATAAGCCGGCACGCATCCTGCTTCTGGCCTGGATGCTGATCATCAGCGGTTCGGGTGTCGCGAGTCTTGCCGATCTTGGTTTGCTCGATCTTGATATGGGCCGAACCCTGACGCTGCATTTTGCGGCCGGCTGTGTGGAAATGATACTGCTCTCACTGGCCATCGGCGAATGGTGGCGCGAGGAGAGGCAGCGGCGCCGTCAGGAAGCGACCCAGGCGGAAGCGGTTCGGGTGGCGATTCAGGCTCGGCAGGATCATGCCTTCGATCAGCTGAAAAAAATCATCTATCCCCATCAGCTGGAGCAGATCATGGATGGGGAGCAGCTG
Source organism: Oligoflexus sp. (assembly GCF_035712445.1). NCBI lineage: Bacteria > Pseudomonadati > Bdellovibrionota > Oligoflexia > Oligoflexales > Oligoflexaceae > Oligoflexus > Oligoflexus sp. Next base: position 51,263 of record NZ_DASTAT010000053.1, read on the forward strand.
GAAAAGACCATGCCCGTAGGCAAGGGCACGGCCGCGGTCATTGCCTTTGATATCGTGTCGAGCTCCCAGGCTGATCACGACACGATGCAGGAATTTTTACGTCAGCTCTTCGCCCAATGCCACGCGAGCATGATGAAGGGCTATCAGCCGCATACTCTGGAGGCGCCTGCGTACCGTATCAAGGAAACCGGCGACGGCTTTCTCTGTTCAGTCGGCTATCCCTTCCATACAGCGGGCGGTCAATCCGTTTCCGAGGTCGCGGTGGGCCTGGCTCAGGAATTCGTGCGGATTTTCCATAAGGTCCTGGCGGGCTTTCCCGACCTGCGACGCTTAACATGCTGCTGCGGTATTGCTTTGGATCGCGTGGAAAGTTTCTTTCCCAAGGAAGGTGTTCAGGTCTATGACCTTTATGGTCGAGCCATCGTCCTGGCCACCCGCTATGAAGCCCTGCGGAAGGAAATCAGGGTCTTCACCACCGAGGCCAGCACCATCATCCTCCAGGAACGCGTTCATCAGAGCCTTTCGGAGCCCATGCGTTCCCGCTTTGAACTGATGAATCTGCAGGCGCTCGGGGTCAAGGTGCGGGACGATAGCGAGGCCACGACCTGCTTCGTTCAAATCATCCCGACACCGGATGAAGCCGCGGCCTAGTCAAGGCTGATCGCTTCATAGAGAGCGACGACGCGATAGATGGTTTCATAGCCACCCGGATACTTCACCGTGCCCTTCACAAAAGTTCCCGCTTCAATAACGTCAGGTGATAAGGCCATCTTCTGGAGCATGGCTGTCGTCAGCGAGGCTTCAAAACCAACAAATTCAAAGCGATCAAATTCCCGAATCACGTCCTGATTCAATCTCTGGGCCAGAATATTGGGACAGGGCGCGACCAAACAGTTATGCGGGGGCACGCGAGGCCTGCTGATCGAAAACGCCAGAGCGGGGGACGCAGGGGGTGAAACTTTCGTCTGATAAAGAGCCGTGATCTGAAGCTTCGATGTATGAAACTGGGGCTCAGGAGGTGTCAGCTGACCCTGCACGAGAAGCCGCGGCAGATCCTGATCATCGGGAAAAGGCGCGTCTTCCCCCCCATTCGGAAAACTGAGGCCGCTGACATAAAGAGTCTGCCCGGTTCCATTCACAGGCGTGAACCAATAGCCGCCGCAGAGGGGGCTCGGGCATTTTCGAATATCCCGCTCCAATGTTCCATAAAGATCCTTGCTGATGGGATGGGCCCCCAAGGCGCTCAGTGTACTGAAAAGAAAAATTGCGATGGAAAATCCAAGATTGCGAAGCATGGTGTCCTCCGGTTGAAAGTCTATTAAAAGTTACAGACCTGGTTATAGGATTCCTGGAAGAAAGAGCTGACCGTAGGGCCATAGACCGCCTTCATTGCATTCCAGCAGGCATCACGCGCGGCCTGGGGATTGCTGCTCGCCCCACAGACAAAGGCATCGAGACGGGCAAAGGTCCGCTGCCCCACCGGGCGCGCTGCGGCGGGGCCCAGATCCCGTTCCAGCTGCTTGACCGTGCCACCGACGAGCCGTCCCAAATACTCAGGCTTCAGACAATTGAATTCCGCCACGCCCTGGCTGGCGCAGCCCTGGAATTTTTCGCGAATGACGTCGATCAGCGAGGCATAAAAGCTGCTGTGCGCACAGGCCTTATGCTCCCCCGATTCCATCACGTTCAAGAGAAAGCGCTCGTTCAAATCGCTGAGTTTGGTGAGGACCCACTCCTGGCGCGACGCATCGCAGCGAATACCATCCAGCGCCGCACGTCCGAACTGATTGGCCTGATTGAAAGCATAATTTTCCGCATCCTTGCAGCTGGCGAAAAGCCCCTGAGCCGAGGCCGCAGGGGCCATTGAAACAATGGCCATCAAAAGTCCACTCATGAGAAGCTTCATCGGGATGTTTCCTTGTGCAGTAAGGGTTGCATCATTAGGGGCCGGAAAGACTGCAGAAGCGATCCCGGCTCCTGATAAAATTGGGATCATTCAGAAAGGAGGCACAGATCTGACCCGCTTCCTGATTGAAATAGGCCTGGCAGTTGCCTCCGAACTGAACATCGCAGCTGTTTTGCAAGGCGACGTCCAGATCCGTGGGATCATCCCAGGTGCCGAAGTCCAGAGCCATATCGCAGAAAAACCGTGCTCCCAATACGCCGATCAACCGGCCGTTATAAAGGCAGCCGCGACTGCAGAGCTGATTCATATTCTTGAATTTGCGAAAGATCCCGAAGGCCAGTCCCGCTTTTTTGCAGCGGTCGCGCTCTTTGGTCTTCAAGGCCTTTTCTATACTCTTTTCCAACTTTTTGATAACTTTTTCATGATTCGCGCAGTCTTCCAAAAGACTCGATCCCACCTTCCCGATGATGTCCTCACCCTCCTGGGCCGCCTCCTCAAAGGTGCGCGCCTGGATGCCCTCCTGACAGGAAAAGCTGAAGGCAGGAAGACTCTGATGCAGCATGATCAGAATAATGACCCAGGAGAATGAGTGTATTCGCATAAGGTTTTTCCTTTAGAGAACGGCTGACTTCAAATAAAAGGGCGGTGGCAATTCACAGGAAAGGCCGCGGGTCCGAAGGTAAGCGGAATCCTGCGCGAAATCAATATAGGGCTTACATGAAAGCGTGGTGATGGGTTGCACGAATTGATCCGCCTCGACATTGAATCTGATGTCGCACGATGTGGTGAAGGAATAATCACAGCTTGTGAATACGTTCCGAGGAACCCAGTTCGGATCAGCGGGATAGCCATCAAAAGTAATGGCGAAGTCGCAGTAGAATTTCGCCGAAAGTTCGCCGATGAGTTCTCCGTTGAAGGTGCACTCGAAGTCGCACTTGCTGTTGATGGCGAGCAGGGCCTCATAAGTTCCGTAAGCCAAACCCGAATGCCGACAGGCGACAAAGTCGGTGGCGTTGGCCGGCAGAGTCAGGCGCTGGATATTGGTCGTGACATCGCTCGCGAACTGATCATTGCGCTGGCAGCGCTGCAGATCATCCGTCCCCAGTTTCAGGAAGAGTTGATTGATAAGGTTTTTGCCTTGATTGTAGCCTTGATCGAAGGACTGCTTATTGAATCCCGTGGTGCAGGCCGCAGGACGATCGACCGCCAGAAGGGGGAAAGCCATCGTCATGGGAAGGATGAACAGCGCGCGATGAAATCTGAGCATACAGTATTCTCCTTGTTTGCGAGGCATGAGTTTCAAAAGTCTGACATGCAGCGTCCCGGTGCCAAGGGCAAGTCAGCATCCCAAAGTCGCCTTTAAAACAAGAATCTCTTCTGGACTTTCCGCATGCGGCTATCCCCCAGAAAATTCTCGGAATTGCAGTGGGGACTGGCATTTTCCTGCTATCAGTGCTTATGTGCAGCTGTCCCTGAAGCGATCTCATCCATTCATTAGCCGAGCTTATTCATGAGTCTCAATGTTTCTACTCCGGCCCTGCTCTTCCCCGCCATCTCGCTTCTGATGCTGGCGTATACCAATCGTTTCCTGGCTATTGCGAGCCTGATTCGTTCGCTGCACGGTGTCTGGAAATCCACCCAGGAAGACCATCTTCTGCTTCAGATTCAGAATCTGCGTCGCCGGGTGCGATTGATTCGGGATATGCAGGCCCTGGGCGTGACAGCGATCAGCTCCTGCGTCGGATCCATGCTGATGCTGTTTTTGGAGTGGGAAAACTGGGGTGCCGGGCTGTTTTTTCTGAGCCTCTGTCTGATGCTGGCGTCCCTGGTTCTTTCCATGCTGGAGATTTTTCTTTCGGTCGGCGCTTTGAATGTGGTTCTGCAGGATCTGCAGTCGAATGTCAGGAAGGGGCGTTTGAATCCGCGTCCGGAGAATCCGTAGGCTTCGGCATGGATTGAAAGAGTTCATCGACAAAACCCGTCAGAAGGCCGAGTGCTTTCTGAGCATTCTTCAGCTCGACCTTGAGCCTTTGAATCTCGACCTTTTCCGGTTCCTTGTCATCGAAGGTTTCGCCGGGCTCTTTTCGATAAGCCGCGATCTCCTTTTTCAGATTCTTGATATCTTCATTCCGGGCGCGCAGCATAAGCCCCAGCCATTCGATCTCATCCCTCAGGGTGCCGATCTCATCTTCCAGCTTCAGATCCAAAGGACTCCGGCTACTGATACAGCCGGATGCGAAGGATTCCAGCCACGAAGACAAGGACCCGCCCGCCAGACGCGAGGCCATGCGAAGAGACGAGAGCGCCAGCTCCGGATTGGGGCTTTCGGCCAGCTTCAGAGTCTCGATGATTTTCAGCGCCGTCTTGTCCATTGGGCTTCCATGACCATACAAAGATTTAAGGAGAAAGATGATAGCCGGCCGGGAAGCTGACGTGCAAGCGAAGATGAAAAGTTTTGTAAGTATCTGAAATAATAGCATTCTATTTGGGCGTCTGCCAATTCATACAGCCAAGGCTAAATTCGCCCCCAGTTTAGCCGATGCCTGCTTATAAACTGCGCACAGAGAAACCCATGGCATCAAAGTTCAAACTTGGCTTTTTCGCATGCTGGCTGACAGCCTGCGTCGGTGAGGAAGTCTCGGTCCGCCATATGCAGGGAAAAACCGCGAACGCTCCGGCGACTCCGGCTGCAGCCGAGGCGTCAGCTGAACCCACAAGTTTTCAGCCCACCCAGTTCGATCTGCGGCCGCTGTCGAAAATGGAAATCCAGAATTCCCTGCAGGATGTGCTTTTGCTTCCCGCACCGCCTGAGCTTGATGGTTTCGTGGAGCAGTCCAGCAAATCCCAGATCTTTCGCAATTCCTATGGAATTTTGAATGATTCATCGAGCCTCGCAGGACTGAGCCGTGACATCAGCGCTCTGATGGATGGCATGGACTGGTCCCTCGTTTCAAAAACTCTTCTGCAGTGTGATGCCCTCGTGTCTCCCGACTGCCGCGCGCGTCTTGTGCTGCGTATCGCCGCTCATGCCTGGCGCCGGCCTTTGGAGCCCAAGGAGAGTCAGCTGCTCGACACCCAGGCGCGGGCGATTTCGAAACTCGATGCCACAGTTGAGATGCCGGCCTTTTCCCAGCTCATGAGCCAGATCTTTTTTGATCCTCGTTTTCTTTTCCGCAGTGAAATCGGCGAGGATGAAAAATCCCTCGCATCACCTTATACTCTGGCATCCTGGGAAAAACTTTCGTCGATTGCCTATAATTTGAAGCACCGTCCGCCGACCTTTGAGCAGATCCAAGCCCTGGCGGATTTTGAAAATGATCCGGCGCGTTTCCCGCAACTGATCGACGAGATCATTCAATCCCCGGCCCTTGCCGATTCCCTTGCGACCATGATCAGCCAGTGGCTTATGTATTATGGGCTGGAAAGCATGGATATCCAAGGCGATCCCAGCTGGTCACGGCAGAAAGCCAAGGATCAGATGGATGCCGCGCATCAGTTCGTCAAAGATACTCTGCTACGCGAGGGAACCCTGCGGGCTCTTTTCTCAAAACCCAATCCTGACAATGATGGCTATGGAATTTTCTCCAGCAAGGCCTTCCTCACGTCCACGAGCAAAAACGGTCAGGGCTCGATGATCCTGCGGGGCGTCCGCATCATCCGCAATGCCCTTTGCCAGGGCATGGGCGTTCCGCCGGGAACCTTGGAAGCCGCCGCCCCCAAGGAGCTTTCGCCTTTGGATCCCAACTACGATATCAAACTCACTCTGATGCATGGGGCCCGACCCGAATGCGCCGCCTGCCATCGACTCATTGATCCAGCCGGCCTTGCCCTTCATACCTTTGATGGCTTTGGCGCCAACACCAATTCCCTGGTCGACTTCAATGCGCTCAGCATTCCTTCCCAGGTTAAAGTCGGGCTGGGTGGCGAATGGGATATCATTTCCACGGTTTCAGCCAAGGACTTTGCGGAAAGCATGGTCCAGTCGACCACGTTCGCCCGCTGTTTTTCGCGCAATGCTCTGCGTTATGTCCTGGGTCGCGATTTGAACGCTGGGGAACTCGTGACCGCCGATCAGCTGGCGGATAAGCATCTGGGAAAAGACGCGCGTAGCAAGGAAAGCCTCACGAATTACTTCCGGGATATCATGACCACCGAATCGCTTTATATGCGCACCCGTTGATCGGTGCAGGGGAAGCTTTATGAAACACCGTGATTTTCGCCTCTCGCGCCGCTCCATCTTGAAAAGCATCGGAGGACTTGCGATTTCCATGCCTCTGGCGCGAAGCCTCGCCATGGCTCAGAGCGAAACCGCCACAGGTCCGATCAAACGCGTGGTCTTCATCTGCGGTGAATCGGGAGGCTCCAGTCTCTGGTGGCGTCCACGCGGTGGGGAAACCGACTTCAGCATGGAATTCGATGGGGCTGTTCTGAAACCTTTGGCTCCTCTTCGCTCGAAACTTTTAATCCTGAATGGTGTCGGCAACTATGCGGCCGCCTTCGGTGTCGAAAATCACGAGGCGCGATCCACGACATTCACCGCCTGGGCCAATTCCAAACCGGGTGAACCCAACTTTGCCCGCGGTCCTTCGGTGGATCGGGCGATCATACGCGAGCTGCAGGAAACAAGGCCGCTTTACGCGATGATCGGTGGCGACGGTGGTCCGGGAAGTGAATACTATTATGCGGGACCGGGTTATCCCATCAGTGCAGTGGGAACGCCGGGCCGTATCTTCGATGCGCTGTTCGGTGATTACGCGCCGCCGACGCAGGATACCTCGCTCCTGGCTCTGCAGGAATACCGAAGGTCCCTCGTTCAGCAGCAGATCGCCGATGCCAAACTCCTGCGGCAAAGGCTGGGGGCTGATGCCCAGATGCGACTCGATCAGTATCTGATGACCCTGGAAGGGCAGCTCGATGCTTTGGCTGTGAAACCGATCGTGACGCTGCCGATTCCTGTTCCCACCCGCCCGCTGGGTCTGCCTGACTATAAAAAGCATATCGCGATCGAAGGGCCTTACGATCATTATACGAAGGACCTGGATCTGATCGCGGATGGACTCATCCTGGGTCTGACGCAGGTCGCCTGTCTTAAAATCCATCATGGTAATGTCGAGGATGGTTTTGTCGGCAAGCCGGTCGATACCTACGATAATCGCGGCGGCCGCATCGGTTCGATGACCATCATGGATTATCATCAGCATGTGGCCCATGCGCAGCTGGTCGGGGATCAGTACGCGGGACTTGCCCCGCAGCTTATGGTGCGCGATTGTCAGACCGTGGTGGCCAAGGCTGTCGCCCGTTTTCTTTTGCGCCTGGATGCCACGCGGGAAGCGGATGGTTCCACTGTTCTGGATAACACCCTCGTGGTTTGGACAACGCAGCTCGCGGACCAGGCCTCGCACTTCAGTGGTCGGCTTCCTTATGTTTTGGCCGGCGGTCTTGGGGAAAAGATGGGAACCTTCAAGATGGGCCGCTTCGTGGATTACGCGCCCGGTGGGATTCAGGAGATCACGCAGCTTCGTGCGGAGAACTGTCCGGTGGCCCATCATCGCCTGCTCAACAGCATTCAGAAAACCTTCGGGGTGCAGCAGGACGTCTTCGGCGAAAACTTGAACCAGGAACGCTGCATGGGTTATCTGCCCCGGGCGACGGGCTGAATCCAGGCGTTTCTGACGCATTGACGGACCTTGCGCCCGTCCTCTCCTTCTCACATCAAATCACGTCAGCACCCAACAGTTGCTGGAAGTGGATCTTCGGCGGGCGATCGCCTAGTTTCGGACCTGCCTGATAGGGCAACTCATCTCGAAATAAAAGGATAGCCTTATGAAAACACGTCTTTCCATGATCGCCGCCGCCGTCTCCTTGTTCTTCGCTGCAAACGCCGCCATGGCCCTCACCATCGCCCCCACCTTCTTCAAGGTCAAAGGCGACGACGCCAAGGTCATGATCACCGCTCTGGAAAATTCCGGTCTGCAGGAACAATCCTCGATCGAATCGTCCTTCTTTCAGGCCGATGAAGCTTTCTGTGAAAACTCGACCCGCCTGAAGACTTGTCAGTTCTCGGTTGGCGGCGGGCTGTTCGTGGCGACGGATGTGGATGATACCGATGCGTTCATCAAAGTCCTGCGGAAAAACGCGGCTCTGTCACGCGCAGTGGAAGGCGGTCGCCGCTGGGAACTCCGCAACCTGGAATGCTCGACCCGCTTTGACCTTGTGAAGAGACAACTCGTGAGCACCTGTACGTTCGAACAATAATCCCGGCTTCAAAACTCCAAAGCGAATCGGAAGGAGTCAAGGCTCCTTCCGTTTCCGTTCGTCCTCAATTCGGCACGAAGACATCATAAAGAGCGCGCAGCGCTTTCTCATAATCATCCGGCATGACACCGACGATAATATTCAACTCGCTGGCCCCCTGATTGATCAGCCGCACGTTCACGCCGGCATCACGCAGAGCCACGAAAACCTTGGCCGCAATCCCGATGGTTTTGGCCATGCCTTCACCCACGACCGCAATCAAAGCGATCTGAGGCTCCAGATCCAGGCGATCAGGACGCAGGGTATTGCGAATTTCATCAAGGACCTGCTCGGTTTTGCCTTCAAGCTGCGAGGCTTCGACGATCACGCTCATACTGTCGATCGCGGAAGGGCAATGCTCGAAACTCACGCCATGACGATCGAGGACCCCGAAGAGACGGAAGGCGAAGCCGACCTCTTTATTCATCAGGTTCTTTTCGATGTTGATCATCACAAAGTTTTTCTTGCCGGCAATCCCCGCGATCTCGGTGGACTTATCCACTTCGGGACTCAGCTTGTTGACGATGCGCGTGCCGGGATGATCAGGCGCGTTGGTGTTTTTGATCGCAATGGGAATGCCCACTTCGCGGACGGGAGAGATGGCTTCGTCATGCAGCACGGTCGCGCCCATATAGGAAAGCTCGCGAATTTCAGCATAGGTGGCCTCTTCCATCGGCTTGGCATTATGCACGATCCGAGGATCCGCCATCAAAAGTCCGGACACATCGGTCCAGTTCTCATAAAGCTCCGCGTCCGCCGCGCGGGCCACGATAGCCCCGGAAATATCCGAGCCGCCGCGCGAGAAGGTCTTGACCTGACCCTGCGCATCGCGGCCGTAGAAACCAGGAACCACGTAACGCTTTTCCTTCTGAGAAAGACGCTCGCCCAGCATGCGGTAGGTATCCGGATGTACGCCGCCGTTGGCCGTCAGCAGTATGCAGTCCTGGGGATCAACGAATTCCGCGCCCAGGTATGCCGCCATCAGAAGACCGTTCAGATATTCACCGCGGGAGGCGACGTAATCCTTGCTCACCCCGCCCGTGATAGCATCGCGCAGCTGCTCCAGGTGCATCGTCATATTCGCTTTCACGCCGAGTTCACGCTCGATTTCCAAAAAGCGTTCGCTCACACGGGCGAACACGGGCGTGAAATCACTGCCGATGGAAGCACTCTGCTGGCAAAGATACAGAAGATCCGTAAGCTTGGCATCGCTTGGCACCCGTTTACCGGGGGCGGACGGCACCACGATCGTGCGGCGTTTGTCAGACTCAACGATCGCGCGGACTTTTTTGAATTGATTGGCATCTGCCAGACTTGTACCGCCAAACTTGCTTACTATGCGCGACATATCTTTCACCTTCGTTGATAGAGGCTTTCAGGGTGGAGGCGATTCTATTGAAGGCCTTGGGAATGGCAAGATTAAAGAGGGGAGCGCGATGAAACACGAAAGGAATGACGACGCGAGGGAATCCATCGTGAGCTTCATTCTGACCCGGTTGACCCAGGCTTTCTATGGATGCATGCTCCCTCTACAAAAAGGGAGAGTCTATGCTTGGAAATAAGATCGTAAATGCGTTGGTTTTGGGTTCCTTGGCTCTGGCCGTTCCGGCTCTCGCCAGGGCCGAGTCCGAGGACGATCAGCTCATTGAATTTCAATACAGGGTTCAGGTCCCCGCGATCAAAGCCAGCGATCTGCCGGTGCAGATCATGGTGCCTTTGCCTCCTTCGAACGATCAGCAGTCGATCATCAGCCGCAGCATCGATCTGAAGCCGGACCTCGCACGGAATCAGATCGAGATTCGCAAAGAAAGCAGCTATGGCAACGAATTCTGGGCCTGGACGATCGACAAGCCCCAAACCCTTCCAACGACCGTGACCTTCCGCTACAAGGTCCTGCGGCGCTTTCATAGCGTCGGACCCTGGCAGAAGGCTGAAAAGCTTGATTACAAAGTCGGCGAGACGGCTCCCTTCCAGCAGTTTTTGAAAGCGGATGAACGCGTGCCGATCGATGGGGAGCTGATCCTCAAACTGAAGCAGGAAATTCCCAAAAGTGCGGTCACGCCGGTTCAGAAGGCCAAGGCCATCTATGATTATGTCGTCGATAACATGGAATACAAAAAAGTGGGGACGGGCTGGGGCAACGGTGACACGTACTGGGCCTGCAGTCAGAAATATGGCAACTGCACCGACTTCCATGCGCTCGTCACCTCGATGGCCCGGGCCGAGGGCATTCCCGCTAAATTCGCGATCGGATTTCCCATCCCGGAAGGCAAGAGCGAGGGTGAAATCGCCGGCTATCATTGCTGGCTTGAACTTTATCTGCCGCAGCTCGCGTGGATGCCACTTGATGCTTCAGAAGCGAAGAAGAATTTGAAAAAGCGTGAATTTTTCTTTGGGCATCATCCTGCGGATCGCATCCTTTTCAGCGTCGGGCGTGATCTGAGACTGCCGGGCATGAAGGATAGGCCTTTGAACTTCTTTATCTATCCCTATGTGGAAAAAGAGGGGAAGGCGAGCAAGGATTTTGTGAAGACGGAATTCACATTCCGTCTTCTCAAGCAGGAGCCGATGAAGGCCAGCAATGATTAGATAGGATCAGCCGCCCGCAGAGGCGCTCCGTAGAGACTGCGGATCGCTTCAAAATCCCAGGCGGAAATGCTGGTCGTTCCCTGGCTGTAACCCATGATGCTGGGGTGCAGCGCCTTGTCGTTTTCATCCTTGCGGAATTCATGGCCGAGGCCCAGGAAATGGCCGATTTCATGAACGAGGGTCTCGCTTTCGCCGAAGATCAGCTGCTGACGCACGGGAGCATGATCGACGAAAAGGAAGATATCGCTGTCGATCAAAGCCTTGCTGGCCGTGTTCACAGACGATGCGGCCAGTCCAGCCACAAAGAAATCATCCGAACTTTCCGCCTTGAAGTTCCGAACCAGATGGATGCACTGCTGATTCAAATCAGAGAAGGGTGCATAGCTGGTGGCGAAGCTGAAAGCCAAAGGCGCAGGCACGAGGGAATTGATCGGAGTCTGGTCTTTGAACCAGGACTGAACGCTCTGTTCAATCGAGGCTTTTTCATTCGCATTGAAGGTACCGCAGGCCTGGAGTTTCATCGGCTCTTTCCAGGCGACTTTCGCGCTGCCATGAAGGAAGGAGTAACCTTCCGGAGCGAAGACCAAAGGTTCTTCCTTGGCATTCGATGCAAAGCTCAGGGTCAGAAGAGCGTTGCCTTGATTGGATGTGGGAAGGGTGAAGAGCACGCTGAAGGCGCTGCCGTCTTTTTTCAGACTGTAGTGCTGCACCTGAACGGGATAATCATTGAAGGTCTTGAGTTCAAGGACGCCGTCCTTGTCCACGAAGCCGAGTTTTTCACCCTCGGGATCGCTGCTTTCATAGGACCAGCTGGTCTCGGTCCGCTTCACGAATTTATAGTCGCTCAGCTTGAAGGCTTCGCGAATCTGATCCTCTTCGGATTCGGTGCTGTTGGCGTCTTCGACGTCATCCCAGTTCTTGGGGGGATCCTTCAGGGATTTTTCGACGAAGCCCGTATAACCGGATAGGGTGAAGTTCGCATAGCTCTCCACGTCCGCTACCTTCAGGAAGCTTTGCTTATTCTGGACAGAACCCTGAATCAAAATCAAAGGGTTGCCATGGACAAAGTATTCGACCTTTGTCGCGGGACCGGAAACGTCACGTTTTTTACTCTTTTTAGCGCCGCAGGCTGGCAGGGCCAGAAGGCTTAGAATGGCTGGAATGATGGCAAGTTTGGTCAAATGCATGTTGGATTTCCTTTGCGATAAAGATCAAGCTGCAAGCCTTGACGTTTCCCCATCAGATTTATTGCAAAAAATCAGATCTATCACTATTGGCGTGCCAGGGAAGATAGACCATGACGCCGTCCGGCGTTGAACCCGGATTGTGGCCGAGGCCAGGACTTTCAGCAATCCTTCATCGAAATGGAATAAGGTAAAGCATGTGCAGAACATCATGTATCGCTTGCGCCGCAAAGTTTTGTGAACATTCGCCCTGATTGACAGCACAGATTGTGAACGCTAAAACTAAAAGGCATAAAGATTTCCCAGTTAAAATTGTTTCCATTTCAGGACAGCACGCACTCGCGGAGCGAGTGTCGCGGCATTCTCTCACCAGTAAGGAGTAAAGTGCATGAAGAGGCTTCTATGCTTAACGGCAAGTCTGGCATTCTGGGGCTGCGGAAACCAGGGCGCGAACGAAACCGAAAACACAGCGCTGCAATCCCTCACCCGCACTCAAGAGTCCAGCGTGGATGCTGTCACGCCACGCGTCATCAATGGTTCGATTCCCAAAGCAGGCAGCTACGAATCGGTGGCTCTTTTGCTTTCCGAAGCGGATGTTTCCGTCGCCGGCGCACCGGCCGCGCGCCGTCAGCTCAGTATCTGTACTGCGACTCTGATTTCGCCGACCGTTCTGCTCAGCGCCGCGCACTGCGTGAATGAGATGCTTCTGAAAACAGCCATCGAGAGAGCCACGGGTCCGGACGGCAAACCCTTGAATGCCAAGATCGTGGGTTCGGTGAAATTCCGCGTGGCCTTCGTCCCGAGCATCGGTGCCTTGACGGCCAAGCCTGAATTGGCTCTTGAAGTCAAACGCGTCGAAGAGCATGAGGACTTTGCTTTGACCAAGCGCCCCTGGGTGGCCTTCCAAAAAAATCCCGGCCGCTGGGATGATGTGTCGCTCGTTTATCTTGCCAGTCCTGTCACCGGCCGCCGCGTTCAAAAGCTTGCCACCGCCGATCAGATCAATGCTCAGGCCAGCAATCCTTCGCAGGGCCATCAGTTCGCTGGCTACGGACTTTCCGATGAAAAAGATCCGAAAAGCGCCGGCACCTTGATGGAAGGAACAGCCCGCCTGGGTGAAATCGGCGGCAACGAATTCACTGCCGGCGCCAATGATGACCAGGTTGCCTGTCATGGTGATTCGGGCGGACCCATCTTCCTCGATGGCACCGACGGCTATCAGATCGGGATTGCCTCACGCATCAACAAACAGGTCGGCCTCGGCGATCTGTGGGGCGGAATCAGCGGCAATGTCAAGGCTCCTTCCTGTGAACTGGGCCTTGTCTATACCCGCGTCGATGTTTACCTGGATTGGATTAAAAAGCGGGTTCCGGATTTGGGAAAAGCCGTCCTTTGATGATATAAGGTCAGGGGAAAACACGAGGGACCCGTTCAAGGGTCCTTTTTTTATGGCAGAGGAGGCCGTTATGAAACCTTGGGATGTGGGTTTGGAATCAGTCATTCGCGTGGAAAAGGTTTCACTGGTCGGCCCTGGCGTTCTCATTCTGACAGGTCCATCGAGCTGTGGCAAAGGGCAGGTGGCCAATGCCATATGCAAGCTCCTCTCGGTTGATCAGAAACATCACCTTTCGATGGGCGAGATTCTGCGCAGTTCCACGGCACTCTACCGCCAGGGCGAATTCCCCGCGCATCTGGAAGCGGACATCGAGGATTATTTTCGCTTGTCGATGGCAGGCATGGAACGGGAGAACGAGTCCCTCCGCAGTAAGGTCGTGCAGAACCTCGAAGGTCTTTCCTCTTACTTTAAAAAGGCCGTCGACCTCGATCAGCTGCGCGGCATGGATTGGCTGGAATACAGCACCTACAACGGGCTTTTGATTCCCAATCACTGGACCGAGATCCTGCTTGAGCATCACATAGATCAGCTGCTCGCTTCCAATCCCCGCAGCACGCTCATCCTCGATGGCTATCCGCGGACCATCGAAGCCGCACAGCATCTGATCGCCTATTTCAAGCGCGTGAACCTTCCCATCCTGAAGGTCATCCACCTCAGCATCAGCCGCGAAGAGATGCTGCGCCGGGCGACGATTCGCGGGCGTGAGGATGATTCGATCGCCGCCATCTATCGGCGCTTTGAATTCTATGTGGAGAAGGTGCATCCTTCGATCGACTATCTGAAAGAAGTCCTCGGCAGCGATAAGGTGGCTCTGGTCGATGCGCACCAGCCTGTCTATGAAACCAAAGGCAACGGCGAAAAAGAACTCGATGTGAAGAAAAGCATCCTGCGCATCTGTGTGAGCAGTCTAAGAGCCCTTGGTGTGCCGCGGATTGTGATCGCCGACCTGCTTGCGACCTACGAAATTTAAAAAAGATTCGGGAAGAACAGGTCATCTGCGTCTTGTGTGACGCTCTTGACTTGGATTTTCAAAAGGGGTGTAGTCGCATGTGGATGAACGATGCGAAAGGATCAACTCGTGAAAATGCTTCCCGTCCTGATTTTGACCTTAATGACTTTCGCGGCTTGCAGCACGGCACCCGATACGCAAGTCGCTCCCCCCGCTGCAGGTCTTGCGGATAACCAGCTTCCCGTGGGTGGAAGTCGCCCGGTCGACGTGAAGACTCCCGCAGGATTCAATCCCAAGTCGGGTCAGACCTATCCGCTCCTTCTTTTACTTCACGGCTATGGTTCGAGCGCCGCGCAGCAGGATCGCTATCTGGGCCTGAGCGAGGTCGCACTCAAGCGAGCTTACGTCTTTGCCGCTCCCAATGGAACGGTCTCAGGTTCCAGTCGCCGCTTTTGGAACGCGAGCGAGGCCTGCTGTAACTTTGAAGCGAATACCATTGATGATGTCGCTTATCTCAGGAAGTTGATTGAAGATATCACAGCCCGCTATGCGATCGATCCCAAACGCGTCTATGTCTTCGGTCACTCCAATGGCGCGTTCATGGCGTATCGTCTGGCCTGCGATGCCAGCCCCATCGTGACGGCCGTGGCCGGACTCGCTGGCAGTCTGCGTTCCGATCCGCAATCCTGCAAGCCCGAGCGTCCGGTTTCGGTTCTCGCCATCCATGGCACTGACGATCGCGTCGTATCGTATCGAGGCGGGCAGTTTTCCAAGGGCGGTGCGACCTATCCTTCGGCGGAAAAGACCATAGCCCGCTGGGCCGAGCTGAACGGCTGCCAGCCCCAGGCTGTGAGCAGCGCGCCCATGAAGCTTTTGCGCCTGACCCATAAGCCCGAGACGACAGCGCTTCGTTATTCCGGCTGCAAGGACCAGGCTCGTACCGAGCTTTGGAAAGTGGAGGGCGGCAGTCATATTCCGATCTTCACGGCCGATTTTGTGCCCAAGGTCCTGGATTTTTTTGAGGGCCGTTGATGTCACGCCCCAGCTCGCCGTTTCCTTCCACAAGGCCGACAATTTTGGAACTCGATTTGCATGCCCTCTGTGCCGGTATCGTCCCCGCGCCGGACAAGGAGGCACATCATGCAGAGCCCAAGCAGAACAGTTGTCGGTGTCACAGTTGTCGGTATCTTCCCTGATATTGCCGATGCCCGCAGAGCCACAGATGACCTGCATAGTCAGGGCATTTCCACAGCCCGCCTGGTCGAAAACGAGCTGGCTGTGACATTCACCGGAACTGCGGAGCGCGAAGGCGCCAGCAGCGGCGATCACGGTAAAGGCATCAAGGGATTCTTCGCCCGGCTCTTCGGATTGAATGATCATCGTTCCGATTGGAAGCTGAGTGAAGACACGGAATCCTATTTCAAGGATGCTTACGATAAAAAGCATCATCTCGTGATTATTGAAGACTGCAAAAACGTCAGCCTCTGCCGCGAAATCATTAAGGCTCACGGCGGCATCTCGGAAGAGCAGGGTGGACATCACTATCAGGCAGGCGCCCGTGCTCGCATCACAGGCGAAAACGCCACCGATTCAGGGTTCGGCGTGGATGTCGATCGCATGCCTTTCTCTCATACTCAGGAGCATCACAGCCGACCCGAGACCGATCGCGCGCTGTGATGGTCAGGAGCTGATTGCAGGTGAACGCAGCTCCTCTGAAAACCTTGGCAGCCCTGCAGTTACGCCTGGACCTTGAGCAGAAAACTTCGGAAGGATCCGTGTCTCTGCGGATCCTCACTGTCTCCTCCGCCCGACTCCAAGGCCTTGTCCCTACCCACCGACAGTTGATTTTGCAGTCCATCCGATGCGATAAGGGCTTGGGATTTCAATGGACAGCACATGAGGGCCTTTATGCTGGAAGATCTTGTGATCAATTTTAGCCAACAAAGCCGTGCAGCAGAGATTCAGCAGATGATACAAAACAAGCTGATGAATTTTGATCTGCCCGCTCATCTGCGGCAAGCAGCCATTAAAATCGCCCTGGTGCAGAATCGTGAGAAACCGTTTCTGACCCAACCCATGATTTATACCTTCTTTGGAGACCATGGCATTGCCGAAGCAGGACTCTGCAAACGCAGCAGCATGCCGCGCATCGAACTTGTGCGGCATTACCTGTCGGGAAGCAGCGCCCTCAATATTTTCAGTCGGCAGAATCGCATCGAACTGCGGCTGGTGGACTCTGGACTGGCCTTTGATTTGAATGATCCGAAGCTGATTCAACGCAAAATCGGCCAAGGCACGCGGAATTTTTCCCAGGACCAGGCCATGTCCCAGCTGCAGCTCGAACGCTGTCTGAAGAGCGGTCGTGATCTGATACGCACCCGCCGCAATCAGGCGAGCAACACGGTCGGCATCGGCATCCAGTCGGTCGGTTCGGAATTCGCGGCCCTGATGCTGCTCTGCCGCCTTGGGGGACTGGCGCCGGAAACCTGTCTGCAGGATCATCCGGCCTTCAGTCCCACGGATTTCCCCTGGATCTTGAAAAAATTCCGCAGCGTTTTGAACGCCAGCGGACCTGTGCAGAGTCCTTTGATCGAGCTGCAGAATTTCGGTGGCCTTGAAATGGCCACGGCCCTGGGCGCGATTCTTCAGGCCTGTCATCAGCGCTGCATTGTGCTGGTGGATGGCCTGGTCGGCAGTTGCCTCGCGTGGCTTGCGACGCTGCTTTTTCCCGCCTGCGCCCTGCCCATCATCATCGCCCAGAATAGTCCCAGCTTCGCCGACACTTTCCTTGCCGAGCAATTGAAGACGGAGCCCCTGACCCAGTTCAACAGCTATGTGAGCGATGGCAGCGGCATTGCCCTGAGTTTCCCCCTGATCCAGGCGGCGTGCAGTTTTCTGAATGAGAGCACGGCCTATGGTCTGCAGTCCGGAGCTTCGTAAAACCCCAAGCCACAGCACCATTCTAGCGCAATAAATAAGGATTGTTCCTGAGCCTGCTCGCGGCTACCTTGGGCGTCAGAAATCTGAAAGGAGTGTTGCCCATGGTCACGTTTTCCAAGTGCCTCAGCGCCGGCCTTCTGGCCCTGGTCCTGACGGCCTGTGCGTCAGACGGAGGAAACAAACGTATGACGGATTCCGCTTTGAGTGCTGAAGCCCAAAAAAATAACGCCCTGCTGGCCCCATGGTCTGGACCGCATGGCGGAGTTCCTCCCTTTGATCAGGTCAAGCTTGCCGATTTTAAACCGGCCTTGGAAGCCGGCATGGCACAAAAAAGAGCGGAAATCAAAGCCATCGCCGAGAATTCCGAGGCCCCGACGTTTGAAAATACGGTCGCCGCTTTGGAAGACAGCGGCCGCACCCTGGATCGCGCGATGACCATCTATTCGATCTGGGCCGGGACGATGAGCAGCCCGGAATTTCAGGCTATTGAAAAGGAAACGTCAGCACCCCTGGCTGCATTTGAAGATGAGATCATTCAAAACGAGAAACTTTTCAAACGTCTGGAAACCGTCTATCAATCCCCTGCATACAAAACGCTGACGCCCGAGCAGCAGCGTTTGACCTGGAAATATTATACCGACTGGACCAGGGCCGGTGCCAAACTCAATGCCAAAGACAAGCAGCGGCTCAGCGCGATCAATCAAAAGCTGGCCGATGTCTTCACAAGCTTCCGCCAGAACCTCCTGGCTGATGAATCCACTTTTATCCTGCTCGAAAGCGAAAAAGATCTGGCCGGCCTTCCCGAGGCTCTCGTCAAATCCGCCGCCGCCGATGCCGCCACCCGCGGCGCGAAAGGCAAGTGGGCCATCAGCAACACGCGATCGTCGGTCGATCCTTTCCTGACCTATTCCAGTCGCGCCGACCTTCGCGAAAAAGTCTGGCGGGCCTTCGTCAATCGCGGGGATAACGGTGACACGCATGACAACAACCGTTTGATTACCGAGATCCTGCAGCTGCGTGCGGAAAGGGCCAAACTCCTCGGCTATGAAACGCATGCGCACTGGCGTTTGGAAAATGCCATGGCCCGCACTCCCGATGCCGCGATGGCTTTGATGGTGGAAGTCTGGAAACCCGCCGTCGCACGCGTGCAGGAAGAGGTGAAGGACATGCTGCCTCTTGCGACCCGTGAAGAAGGCAAAAAGGCGATCGAGCCCTGGGATTACCGCTACTATGCGGAAAAAGTGCGGAAGCAAAAGTACGATCTGACGGAAAATGAAGTGAAGCCTTATTTCCAGCTGGAATCCTTGCGTGAAGGCATGTTCTGGGTGGCGGGCGAGCTGTTGAATTTTGCCTTTACCCCGGTCACGGGTTTGCCCGTGGTGCATCCCGATGTTCGCGTCTGGGAGGTGAAGGACAAAACCAGCGGCCGTTCGATCGGGCTTTGGTACTTTGATCCTTATGCTCGTCAGGGCAAGCGCTCGGGAGCCTGGATGAATGCCTATCGGAACCAGGAACGATTCCGCGGTGAGGTCACCACGATCGTTTCCAATAATTCCAACTTCATCCAAGGCGCTCCCGGCGAGCCGGTCTTGATCAGTCTCAGTGATGCGCGGACTCTCTTCCACGAATTCGGTCATGCCCTGCATGGTCTGGCCTCGAACGTCACCTATCCCGGGCTTGCTGGTACAGCTGTGCCGCGTGATTACGTGGAATTTCCTTCGCAGCTTTTGGAAGAGTGGCTTTTGACTCCCGAAGTTCTGAGCCGCTTCGCTTTGCATTATCAGACCAAAAAGCCGATGCCCCAGTCACTGGTCGCGAAGATCGACAAGGCTTCGAAGTTCAACCAGGGCTTTGAAACCGTCGAGTATCTGTCCAGTGCGCTGGTCGATATGAAATTCCACCTGAAGAAGGCCGATAGCATCAACCCGGATGCCTTCGAACGCGAGACCCTGGCCGAACTCGGCATGCCGAAGGAAATCGTCATGCGCCACCGCTCGCCGCAGTTCGCGCACATCTTTGCCAGCGATGGCTATTCAGCCGGATATTACAGCTATCTGTGGTCGGATACCCTGAGCGCCTCGGCCTATGAAGCGTTTCTGGAAGGAAAGGGGCCCTATGATAAAACCGTGGCGCAGCGCCTCGTCAAGCATGTTCTTTCCGTCGGCAACTCGGTGGATCCTGCCGAAGGATTCCGGGCGTTCCGCGGCAAGGCACCTGGCAGTGAAGCCCTGATGCGTAAACGCGGTTTCCCCTTGAGTAAGAAGTAAAATGTCAAAGTCATGGCCTGCCCCCAGGGGGATTGGCACGAAATCTGAACCGGAGACTTTCGGTTGATCAAACCAGGAGACAGGTCATGACCCAGGATCGCCTTCGTATTCGCAATGTCCAGGTCCTTTCAAGCGACTACTACACGCTGCGGAAAACCACCTTCGATTTTCTCCGCAGCGATGGTACCTGGCAAACCATGAGCCGCGAGAGCTACGATCGTGGCAACGGCGCCGCGATTCTGCTCTATAATCGCCGCAAAAAGACCGTTATTCTTACAAGGCAGTTCCGCTATCCCGCCTTTGGGAATGGCAGTGATGGCTTTCTGATTGAAGTCTGTGCCGGGGTTCTGGATGAAAACGATCCCGAGGGCGGCGGCAAGCATGGCGAAGGCGAGGATATCGAGGTGCTGGAAATGCCGCTGGCCGAGGCCCTGCAGAAGATCCGAACCCGCGAGATTATGGATGGCAAGACCATCATGCTCCTGCAGCACCTCGAACTGTCCGGACGTATGAAGGACTGAGCCCAGCCGTTACTGATGCTGGCTGATGACCTGGGAATCTCTGATGTAAAAAAGGATCTCCTTGGGATAAATGAGAGAACCATTTCCCAGATGATTCAGATGAGCCAGTTCCATCCAGCGGCCCGGGGTGCCGTAAATCTTTTTTGAAATCGTCCCGAGCGTGTCACCCGGTACGACTTCATAGGTGTTCATCGCACTGCCGACGGGACTGCCCACGGGAACAAGGCTTCTGGCCTGGAGTCCAACTGTGGCTTGAAATGAAGGAGCGTCGAGACTTCCTGCCTCCACTCCAAATTGCGAACGGGCAAAGAGCGGTTTTCTCCTCTCGACGTTTTTGGCTTCCCGCGTATTCCGCGGCGCAAAATATTCGCGCTGCAAAAGTTCCGGCACGAAGACCTGAGTTTGACCGAGCGCCCAATTCTTTTGATCCAGGGGCAGGTGCATGCCTTTTTCCATGTCTTCAAGCGAGGATCCTCGTGCGGCCAAAAGCTGAGCATCATTCTCCTTCATGGCCAGCAAGGCTTCCTCGGAAGCCTGTCGGGGCGAAGGCAGGCTGTCTTCCGGTGCCGCATCCCAGAATGTGAGGCGCGTGGTTGCGCAGTCATCATCCAGGATGGTTTTTTGAATCGACTGACAGCCGATGGCTCCCGAAAAAAGACCGATTAGGACAAGGAACGAAAAGCCGGGTTTTCGCACGAATGATCCTCCACGAATATTTTTAAAACGTCATGGTGTACACTGAATACGGGCTGACTTGTTTTTCAAGAGCGCCTCGCTGCAATGAGAAGCGCTGACTCCTTTGATGCTCAGACCCGGAGAGTGGCCGCTCATTTCAATACGACTGCTTCCCAGCGAAGCCTCACTGATTTGAATGTCACCCTTCGATTCATCCCCTGCTGCAAGGTAGACGAGCTTTTTCACATCACTGGCGGTGGTGAACTGCGCGAAGCTCTCATGACCACGCATGACAAAGCAAATCCCGGCCAGAGGATGACCGGCACCCAGGTTCAGGCTCAGCTGCGATTGACGACCAGTCAGGCGAACGGCGATGGCCGTGTCGGGACCGATATTCAGAGAGGTTAAAGCCTCGCCGGCACTGATCACCCGGATGCGGGTGGCAAAGCCTTTCAGATGACGACCACAGGCTGCGGCTATGCCAGCGGCATCGTCCGCTACGACAGCAGTTTTCACGGGCCTGGATGGTTCAGGGCGCGCGGTCCTGCCTTTGTCTTCTTCCATTGCAACGCTGTCATCTTCGGCTTCATCGTCCGCGGTCTCGGCATCGTCCGAGCCCATGCTCTCCTCATCAGTCATACTGGAATAACCAAGGGAACGAACCTGAGCCCCGGCCTCTGACTCTGCTTCTTCGTCATTGATAATAAACTCGCTGCCTCTAGGACCTTCTTCACCGACTTCGGAAACGGTCAGAATAATGGGTGTAAGTCCTTGCTCTATGAAGGCAGGCGGTTCATTCTGACAAGCAGTAAGACTGATCGGGATAAAGGCATAGAAGGCGAGACGACGCATGTTGCGATGCATGCAGATCCTTTCTTCATCTAACGATGAAATTTTTGTGTCTTAAAAGTAAAGATCGGCACATCTTTGCAGGTAAAAAATAATCATCAAATCCTCTGGGATTTACGGGCTCTAGCCTGGTCATTAAAGATCGGCAAACGTCGGGAAACGAAGGCGTCTCAGGCGATTCCCGCCTTTTGCCCGCTTTTTCTGTGTAAATCGTGATCTTAGGGCAGATCTCGTTGAGAGCTGCGGGTATTCCCGGCACTCAGGGGACGAGTGTGCTATGCTCAGTCGGAACCAGGAAAGAAAAGGCGGATTGTTCCATGCCAGTCTATGATGTTGCTTGCTCCTTATGCGGATATGCCGGTACAGCCACGATCAAAATCAATGATCTATCCAGCTGGGATGCCGAGGCTCTTTGTCCCAACTGCAAAAAAGGTGATTCCAGTTTTCGGCGTATCATCAAGTCAGCGCCGGCCACGACCGGATCGGCCGCTCATAAGGCTGAGTTCAAATCCAGCGATCGCGATGATATGCGGCATAAGGAATTTCAGAGACGTAATCCGGATCAGGTTGCGGCCGCGATCGAAAGCGTCCGCAAAGGGGAAAACGAGGGTTTCACGTGATGCCCTTGGCATTCACCTCGAAATCTATCTGCTTTTGAACCATATCTCGGAAAACATGCAGAAGCCGATGATGCTCCCCCGATGGGTGAGTTCCCATCAGCTCGATGATGTGATGAATCGTTTCAATGGTGGAAAAGCAGTCGATGTGCGGCTGCTTGCGAATGATAAACTCCGAAGGCTTCGGCGGATGGAACATGACCTGGGGCAAAGCCTGAAGGCACCGGCTCTTTCTATACATCGACCCGGCCATGCTCCAGGTGGCATCCAGGATAATGAAAACGTCCTCCTGCGCCGCGGATGACTCGGGTTTCTGCCAGGTGGCGATGTCCTGGGCCATGGGGCCGGGGAAGAGCAGAAAGCAGCGTTTTCCCGGATCTTTCAGGAGTTTTTGCAGGGGCTCGTGATCATCGAAGCTGCTGTCGGTCATGAGCCTCGCGTTTTTCAGGTGAAGAAAGGCCATGCGGCCCGTATTGATGGCTTTGCGCGACTCCTTGGGATGCAAAAGAATAACGAACTGCGGCTGGCTACTGAAAGGCTCGATGTCCTTGCAATAGCACATGATTTCCGCCTTGCGGCAGGTCAGGCAAAGAAGTCGCGACATGGTCCAGCCCTTCTATCGAACAGGAAAAAGCTCACAGTGGCCGGGAAATATACTGTATTTGCCCGCCCAGGTGAAGCCAAGGATCCGCTTCGGTAGGACGCGCCCTTAAAAGTCAGTTTGACATAAAGCCTTGCCCAGAAGCCTGTGCTAGAGAATTTCTGGACACTTTGCGTAAAGGCTTCACGCTTTGCTTCTTCGCCTGCCTCATCGCTACTTTATGTGCCCCTGGACCAATCCATTGGTTGCGGGGGAAGAGTCGTTACAGCGGTGTTCACGCTCACTCTTCTGAAGAATCAGGTCCAGGGGAAAATTTCCAAAGGGCACTTCAACGTCCGGAGATTTCCATGGAATCACGTGATCCGATCCATCTTGATCCTATGATTCAGCAGCTGCGCACTCATATTTTAAACCTCTGGCCCTGCCAGTCCCTGCAGCTCAACCTTCATCCCATGCTGGCTCTTAAAGAACTCTACGCGCATTCCTGCAGCCCCCGGCATGTCAGTGAAGAGGAGCATCGTCATAACCTTGTCGCGCCTGATCGCATTCTGCGGCGGCAGATGGCGGATTCCATCACCCCTTTTCTGAAAACACTCGCAAAAAATCCGCCTGAAGACCTGCTTCTCGTCTGTCCTGGTCTCGTTTATCCGCATGATGCCGCCGGTCTCCTGCAGCCGCGCAATGAAATCGCCCTATGGCGTCTGACGGCTCAGAACATTCCCCTCAGCTCACTCGATGATCTTCGGGAAGCAGCTGCAGGCATTCTGCCTCGCGGCATGCGCCTTCGCACTCGTCGCACGAGCCAGCCTTATCTGGTTTATAGCCAGGGTCTTGAAGCCTACTGCGGCGGGTGGAGATGGATCGGGCACTGTGGACTGCTCAATCCCATGCTGCTGATCGAATGCGGTTTCGATCCGGTCACCACGGAGGGACTGGCTTTAAGCCTGGACCTGGATCGTTGCCTCGCGCTTCGGGATAAATGGGACGAAATCTGCTTAAGGCGTCGATCCTGAAGCCTCTATCATCTGGGGAGCCAGCGTCGCGGCGAGTTTTTTATGCCCATCGACGCCCGGATGAAAGCAGTCAGCGGCAAGGAGGGACTTGTCGATGGTCAGGTCCTTCGGCAGGCTGATGAATTTCATGCGAGTGTCCTTGTCCTTGGATTCGGTGACCAGTTTTTTGAGCCCCTCATTATAGTCCTGAAGAATAGCGCCCGCATTGTCCGCATAAATGCGGTCGCAGTAAAGCCTTTGCACGCTTTCGCAGGTCACCTGGCCCAAGAGGGGTTCGGCTCCAAGTTTTTTAAGCTGATCGATCGGAGGAACGGCGGCCATAAATAATTGAGCCTTGGGAAATTCAGCTTTCAAAAGTTTCAGCGCGCCCGCTGTCGCTTTTAGAAAGTCATCCGGGCTTTTGCCCTGACAAAAATCGTTGCTGCCGAGCATCAGAAGGATGACCTGCTCCGCCTCTTTCTTGCTGGCGCTTTTCATCCGCTGAACAAAAGGCGCTGTGACTTGACTCATCATGCGCCCAGGTGCGGACTCATTATTCAGAGTCAGGTTCGCGGGAGACAGCCCTTTTTGAGCGAGAAGCTGGGCTCGAAGGCTCCAGCTCCCGTCACCTTCTGGATAGGCCGCCTGGGGATTCAGCGTGGCGTTCAAAAACTCGCCGATATCCCGGGTAAGAACAGCCCCGACGATACCTGCGATCAGCTCCGGCGATGGCGAGCCGAGCCTGGTTCCCGCCAGAGCGCCTGCAGAAATACTGTCGCCTATGATGGTCAGCTGAAGGCTCTTCGGAGTCGACGGACTGGTCTTTTCTATACGCTTTTTCACGTCAGCGCTGGAAGGCAGCGCAGGCGCCTTGTGAGAAGCGAGAACCACAGCGCAGGCCATCAGCTGTTTCATTCGAATCGGCATGGCAAACCCCCATGAAGGTGAACAACAGCAGGCCATCGTTTGTAACATCAGGAGGGTCGTGGAAGCAATGAGCTAAGGACAGCAAAAGGCCAGGACAGCAAAAAGCCAGGACAGCAAAAAGCCAGGACAGGATGCCCTGGCTCTTCATGCACTCTCACATTCGTTTTTCAGAGCTGGTGCGGGTGGACCGGTGATCATGCCGGCCCGCTTTCTTCAGAGACCCCGCTGCAGGGTGATCGCGCCCCAGGTGTTGAACTGCCCCGCGGAGCTGGCATTTTTCGCCGAAAACTCCAGGGTTTGCGTGCTGTCCACGGCCGCCGTCGGATCGAGCTTATAGATGGTTCCTACGAGGCCGCTGCCGTCTGGATCCAAAAGATTATAGGTGAGCGTCCAGGTTCCATCTGCATTCACGGTCAGATCCGAACTCTTGATCGCGCCTGGATTCGCGCTATCGTAGTTGCCTCCCTTCATGATGGTCCAGGCATTGTCATCATCCGGCATGACACTGATGGCCAGCGGTTTGCCGCTCGGATCCTCGATTACGGTCAGCCAGCCATTCACATAGTTGCAGTCATCAACCGTAGGCGTGCAGGTCAGGCTTCCCTGGGCCGGCACGGCGTCGGTCATGCTCTTATCTTTGATCGCACGCAGACCATAACGGTAGCCACGGATGCCGCCCGGCTGTCCGACGAAGACGAAGGTGGAATCTTCAAAGACGGTCGAGAAAAAGTAGGCCTTATTCCCGGGCAGTCCGGGCATCGGGTTCGGACCCTGGGATGTTTCTCCATCAAAAAAGCGAAGCATGCGGCCCTGGTCGATCACCATCGTCAGCTTCGGAGATTCTCCATCGGCTGTGATGCTGATCGTCGAGCCGATGGGATAGGTCTTGGAAAAGCTGGCATTCGTGCTCTTGCCCTCTTTCGACCAATAGATGGTCGCGGCTGTTGCGCCGGTGGATGGATAATCAGCCTTGGTAAAGCTGCCGGCCGCGTCCAAATCCTGACCGCTTTTGGTGCAGAACGTCGTCGCACCATACGAGAATTTTCCAGACACGCAGCCTCTTGCCTCGCCCTTATTCAGATACTCCACAGTCAGCTGATCAAAGTCACCTTCCTGATCCACCTCCATCACACCAAACGGAGGGGTTTCCCCTTCCTTGAGAGGCGGACAGGCCATGGATTTCGTGCCATCTTCCGCGGTGACTTCTTCCTGCTGGATCAGCTCGCCATTGCCATTCACCCCGCATTTGCAGGTCTGGCCCTCGGGCGGATCTATGACCGTTCCGTCCTGCTTAATGCATTCGATCCGCGTGAAGAAGCTGGAGACATCCACGCTGGATCCTTTGATATCGATCGCTTTGCCCTCGGGATCGCTGAAAATCGGCAGGTTTTTGCTGTTATCGGCCTTGGAAAGAGTCATTTTGGTGATCAGGACTTTCATGGAATCCGGCGTTCCCGCTGCGATATGGCCGTTCGTATAGTTGGAAAAGTTGACCGGATCCACAAGGCGGCTGCGAAGACCTGCTCCCGCGCCGGCAACATCACCCGCGGCCACCAGCGATATCCGTAACGTGCCGGTCGCCGTTTCTTTGGAGTCGCTGGTCGTGGAATCGTCTTTCTTGCAGGCTCCTGTTAAAAGGCCGCAAAGCAGGGACGAGGCAAGGAACGTTTGTTTCAAAGTGATTCGCATGGGCAGCTCCCGAGAGGATTTCGATTTACGAAAGTTGTCGGCAGGAATCTGCAAATATGAAGGCGAATGGGAGTGAGGGATTTGGCTTTCCTGAAAAAAAATCCGAGAGGTCCAGTCATAACCCAATGATATGGGGGGAGGCTCGGCCCTGCTTCGGGCCGAAACCATGCGGCTTTCCCTTAGAATGCAGTCGAGGCGCTGACCGTTTCCTTTTGAAAGCGGATCTTAAGCTCCATTTCCTTGATCTCGGCTTTAATGGAATCTTCGTCAATATCGCTCGGCAGATCGAAGGAGCTCAGAAAGCACGCCGGCTTCCAGCCTTTCGACGAACCAGGCGCGCGTTCATAAGCGCTCAGTGTCAGTTGATGATCTTCAACCCAAAGATCAAGACTGGTTTCATCCAGATGGCTGAAGTTGACCGTAATCACGAATGCTGCCGCCGTGTCTTCAACGGAGACTTCTCTTGAATGAGAAACCTTAGAAAAACCGGATTCATACGAAGCAAATCTGTTGAGATTCTGGCGAGAAAAATCATCTGTCCCATGGCGAAGCATAATCATTCCTCTGTTGCCTGCATTCCCGGCAACTCATTGATTGTGAAAAGTGCTGACACGATCCGCTCAACTGACTCCATAAATTTAGCACGGAGTCAGAAAAAACAAGAGAAAAAATTTGATGAGAAAAAACTTAAGATTTTCGCGGCGGGATGCAGGAAAAAAGATACAGTGCAGAGTTTTTGCTGTTCAGGTTTTCTTCCGGTTCCGAACTTGAGCGGCGATGATCTCGCGCAGCTCATCCGAGCGAATCGCAGTCACCCGATTGGAGGGACGTGCATCAATGCGATTGCCACAGAGTGGACACGCGAGAAGTTTATCGTCCACTTTATCGTGCGTAACGAAGCTGAGGCACTTGTAGCAAACGCGTTGGCGCTGGGCAATTTTTTCATCATAATAGCCGTTACCCATCCCATCTCTCCTGAGTGTACCCTTGCGATTATGACGCCAAAGTGAATTGGGGACAAGGTCTGGCTTTTTTCAGAAAAAACTGGATGAGCGCCGGCTGCGTGTTTTCTCGTATCAAAACACTCTTCGCTTTCGTGAGGCTATCGTATTATGCTGCCCTATCGTGAACAGAGCCGGAGACAGCAGCCATGAAAACCATTATCGAGACCATCGGCAGCATCGGGAATTTGAAAGTTCTGGCCCAATCTCTTGAGTCCGCAGGTCTGGTCGATGACCTGAACGAGGCCGGACCCTTTACCATCTTCGCACCCAGCGATGAGGCCTTTGCCAGCATGCCCCCGCACAGCATGGAAGCCTTGCTCAAAAACATTCCCTATCTGCAGCGCATCCTTTGGAATCATGTGGTCCGGGAGAAATATGATTCCAATCACTTCGTCAAACTCAAGGATACGAAGACCATGGCAGATTCCGGTCTGCATGTGGTATCCAAGCCCAAGGTCACGATCAACGGAGCCAAGGTCGTGAAACCGAATCTGATCTGCAGCAATGGAATCATCCATATCATCGACCATGTTCTGATGCTCAGTATGAAAGCCCCGGCCACGGGAACCTACTGATGGACCTGACCTGAATTGACATAGTCTTCCCCCAGGCTGCTCGGGAAGGTGCAGAGCCAACTGTCGCTCGAATGCATTTCATGCTATGACTCGTGTGTAGCCTTTTTTTGACCCCAAAAAAACATACGAGTCCTATGAAAATACCAAAGCGCCTCCAACCCCTCGTGAACGCTCAAATGATTGAGGACGTCCTCGGCCAGCTGCAGAGCGGCAAAGAAGCCGAGGTTTATATCGTTCAGGCCGAGGGGCGCCTCTGCTGTGCGAAAATCTATAAGGACGCGAAGAACCGTTCTTTCAAGCAGAAGACCCAGTACACCGAAGGTCGCAAAGTCCGCGGTTCCCGCCGCGCCCGCGCCATGGAAAGCGGCAGTCGCTATGGTCGTGAGGAGCGGGAAGCGGAATGGCAGAATACGGAAGTCGATGCGCTCTATCATCTGGCCGCCGCCGGCGTCCGGGTTCCGCAGCCGCTGGGCTACTATGAAGGCGTGCTGCTGCTCCAGATGATCACCGACGCGGAAGGTCAGCCCGCACCTCGCCTCAGCGATGTTGAGCTGACCCCGGAACTTGCGCGCCACTATCATTCTGTTTTAGTACGCGAGACCGTGAAGATGCTCTGTGCGGGTTTGATTCATGGTGACCTCTCGGAATTCAATGTGCTGGTTTCGCAGGACGGGCTCGTCATCATCGACCTTCCCCAGGCGATCCAGGCGACCGCAAACAACGCTTTTGGCCTTTTTGAACGCGATGTGGATCAGCTCGCAGCCTATTTCGGTCGCGTGGCACCCGAGATTCTTGACACCCGGTACGCGAAGGAAATCTGGAAGCACTTTGAAAACGGCCGTCTGAAACCGGATACTCCTCTGACGGGACAGTTTCAGGAAAGTGGCCGGAAGGCGAACGTAAAAGCCGTCCTCGACGAGATCGAAGATGCTCGTGAAGATGAAATGATGCGGCGGGGGCTACGGAAGAAGCCTGATTCGAATCGGGAATGATTTTAGCATGTCGAAGCGATAGCCGGGCTGATCGCCCGACTCGCTATTGACCCTAATTCCGATCACGTCAGATTGCCTATTCAGATCCGCTGCAGCCCTCAGCTTGCAGCGGTTTACTTTCCGATTTCCATCAGGACTCAAAAGGGTCCAGATGATAGAACTCCGGAAACTCCTGGATCGCCTTCCCCTTAATCTTCCGAAGAATGATCCCCATCATAAGAGTCGATGAGATCGCCGAGGAAACGGCGAGCTGGGGGTCATAGCTCTTCCTCTCACCTGCTTGATAGCGTGCAAAGGCCTCATGCAGATAGGGATGAGCGCACTTCCCGGCGATGTGCATGAGGATGCTGTTCTTGAGCGCGACATGATCCTGCCCAGGAAAATACGTTTCCCAGGTCGGACTATCAGGCAGGAAAACGCAGACGGAACTGCCAAAGCCCAAATTCATGGGAAAAAGCTCAAGCTTTCGATACTCACGGCACAGGCGGCCGGCGACGGGAAAGGCGGGCGAATCAAAGTCGATTGTATTGATCACCACATCGGCCTTGGGGATATAAGCCTTCATGGAGGCCTCATCCAGATAGCTGTCGATGACCTCAATCTGAACATCAGGATCTATAGCCCGCAGTCGAGCCGCACAGGCATGCGCTTTGGACTCTTCAATGTCGAGCTTCGTATAATTCTGACGGTTCAGGTTGCTCGCATCCACCGTGTCGCCATCGGCGAGAATGAACTTTCGAATTCCCGTGCGTAAAGCCAATTCCGCAAATACGGAGCCAATGCCGACACCCATGATGAAGACGGTAAGTTCAGCCAGGGACTGCTGTTCTGCCGGTTCAATAAAAAGCCAGTTTCTTGAATAGTTGATCATTTCATGCTCCCCTGGTTTTTTCCATAGGCGGCCGGGGCTATGCTGGCCGCGATGTTCTTAAAGCGCTCCACGAGCGAATTTTTGGAAAGTTTCAGCGCGTAGAGAAAACGCCAGAGCATCATTTTCTTGATGACCTTGCTGTCAATGATCCCGACCTGAAGCAGGTCCTCTTCCTTATGAT
Source organism: Oligoflexus sp. (assembly GCF_035712445.1). Classification (NCBI taxonomy): domain Bacteria; kingdom Pseudomonadati; phylum Bdellovibrionota; class Oligoflexia; order Oligoflexales; family Oligoflexaceae; genus Oligoflexus; species Oligoflexus sp. The sequence goes on from NZ_DASTAT010000053.1 coordinate 81,282, forward strand.
AATCAAGCCAGCAGAAGCAGAAATTCAGATAAAGGAACGACGATGATTTGGACACCTGGCGAAAGTCGGTGTTAAAGCCCATGTTCCTGGATTCGGAGCGAAGCACAAAGCGCTTCTCATCGAACAGAATCGACTCGGGATTGGGGAAATACTTTTTCACGTAACGGTTCACCAGCGCGTTGGCAATCTCACGATAATGCTGGGGTGGCCGAATCAGGTTCGCCTGGGGGCCCGGCCAGCAGTCCGCGGTCATCATCGTAAAGTTTTCAATGATGGATGGAGTGCTTGATATATTCGTGCTGTAATACGCCCCAAGCCTTTCGTAGGCAAGCTTCGCCGTGCCTGTCCCGGCCAGGGCTAAAAGGTTGGAGCCTTTGTTGTGGTTGATCATGACGAGGCCCGCGTGCACGATCCAGCGAGTCCCCAGCTGCAAAATAGGGCTCAGGAGGAAGCCGCTGTCGACCCCATCCACCTTGATGATGCAGACGATCATGCTGCTATAGCGTTCCCGAAGTTCGACCATTTCGGGTGCTTGATCCAGGAGCTTATGCTCAAGGGGACTTTTCGCCTGATCGTTGATACCCAGGATCGCTTTGTGCAAATCACCTAGCTCGGCATCGTTCAGGTGTTTTCCCGGGTTGAAATAGTGATAAAAATGATCCTTTGAAAATTTTGAAATGACGACATGGGTCATGGGAAAGCTCCTCGTCTTCGGTTTTGGGTTCACCACTAGGTAACCGTGACGTCTGAGCTTGGGTGCCAAGATGCGTTGCGTATCGACTTTCGTTTATGAAAAATCTAAAAAAATTGAAAACGATCGCGAATACCGTGGTTTAAACGAAAGGTTTAAATTCCGGAAAAAGGAAGGGCTATTTTCCGAGAGGTTTACTTTTCGCGGGTTTCTGCCGATATTCCCTAAGCAAGCGTGCACGTTTACTGTGCGCGTACGGTTAGAGGACGTCATGTTGGATTTCGAGTCATGAAAGTCATAGACTTCTGGCATCCCCTGCCAGCGAGCGAACAGGCGCGCCTCCAACAAAGAAGGCTCATCGTAGCTTTCAGTTACTTCAATATCCTGATCAGCGCTGTCTATATCTTCGCGAACATGAAGTTGGGCATTGATGTCCTCTGGGTTAACCCCATGCAGATATTTGGGAGCATCGTAACTCTCGTCACGCTTCGATTTTCGCGAAATCACAGGCCTGCGGCCCATCTTTTTTTGGGACTGGCGGCCCTGAATCTGGTGACTCTGGTCACGCTTTTTCATGGCTTTCCTTACACGATCCTGATGTGGGTGCCTGTTTACGCGCTGGTGGCTGTCTATGTGCTGGGATCTCTTCAAGGAGGTGCCTGGACCGCGCTTACGCTGGTGCTCTTGGCCATGGCCGTTCGCTATGGGCAAGGCTGGGTGGGTCGGGCGATTCCGGTCAATCCAGGCGACTACCAGGCGATCACCATAATCTCGATGATTCTGACGGGAACGGCATCTCTTGCGGCATCCCTGCTGTTCGCCCGATCCATTCAAAAACTTTCCGATTCGGTCGAGCAGCAGAACATCGAGTTGAAAAATCAGAATGCCACCATCGCTCAATACGCTCAGGATAAATCACTCCTGGTTTCCATCGTCTGTCACGATATCGTGAACCCTTTAACCCTGGCCGTGTTTTACAGCGAAAAAATCGCCGAGGATCCAGTCCATGCTGAGACGTATATTCCGAAGGTCGTGAAAGGACTCAAAGCCATCGAGGCCATAACCGTCAGCGTTCGGGATTTTGAAGCCATCGACAGCGGTAAGAAAGCGGTCAAGATTCAGCCCGTCAACCTCAAAGACATCTTCGAACAGGCAAAGGTGACCTTCGCTGAAAGACTGGCCGAGAAGAACCTTACTTTGGAATTTTCGGTTCCTGATCGCATCAATACCTGGGTCCAGGCGGAAGAAACCTCGCTTGGCAACAGCATCGTCAATAACCTGATTTCGAATGCGATCAAATTCTCGCAGGAGAACCAGAAGATTGTCTGCTCCGTCGATGAGGAAGAAGAATTCGTGGTTCTGAGAGTCCGTGACTACGGAATAGGCATGACCGAGGACGCCATCCCTCACATCTTTGACAAAAGAAGCCCCACGACTGGAGTGGGTACACGCGGGGAGCGAGGAACCGGCTTTGGACTTCCCATCACCAAGGCGCTCATGGACCGCTTTGGGGGACGCATTGAATGCCTGTCCCGTGACCAGAAGCACTTTCCTTCCGATCATGGGACGACATTCGTCTTAAAATTCCGCAAGGCTCAGGCAGCCTGATCCTTCCTGGAGCATCAGGCCTCAGACGTGATCACCACCAAACTTCGGTTTGGATGCCACCACTCCAGCCCTTGCTTTTGTTCGCATAGGTCGATCCACCGACCAGACCTTTGAAGTCATCCGACCAGGACGCCTGGGTTGCGAACAGGCGAATGGTGGGGCGTGACCAGTAAAGGTTTTCCGGGGTGATCTGATAAGCGAGCGTGCTTTTCGTCACCGATCCCGAGCGATCTGTGATCTCGTTCTTCACCTGATCAAGGCCGACTTCCAGAGCGAGACTCGTGGATTTCGTCAGGTAATAGACGGGACGCACACCGGCGCTGTTCCACTGAATCTTGTCACCTTTCACACCGTCCTTGCCCGTCTCTTCCTGATGAGTCAGAAGCATAAGTTCGAAGGCGTACTCGTCGACATTGATCTGGTAGTTGTCAGCAACTTCCCAAACCTTGGCTTTGCTCAGGTCATAACCTGAACCCGAGTCTTCGCGGATGGGCCGCGCGTTGGTGGGCGCCTGAGCGATACCCAGACCCTGACGATAGATCGCCATCAGAACGTTGCTGCTCCTGCCGATATTCATATTCAACCAGGCTGCGCCTGCAGTGCCGTCTTCGCTCTTGTAACCCAGCGCCGTATCTTCGGGACGCGCGGTGTAAGAAAGGAAAGTATTCAGCTTCATGCCTTCACTGAGCACGATGTCGCGATAGCGAGCTTCGAGCATGCGGGAATGAAGGGTTCCCGAGGTTCCAGGCGTGACCGTGGAGTTGACGTTGGGATCTTCGTAACCTTGGACGGCCAAATCAAATCTTCCGGGGCCCAGCGGCAAATCTTCGATACCCGCACCAATATGAGCACCCTGCGCTGTGTTCAGCCAGAAGTAATCGTTCATATTGAACTGCTGTCTTTGATAATAGCGGCGGCCGGCCCAGATATCGAAATCCCCGAGATAACGGGACATCTTCACATAGGCCTGAACGATGCCCGCACCATTCAGATCCGAGCTGTTCCCGATCGCGGCATAGCCATTCAGCATGAAGACGGCCTGCAGATAGCTGCCTGCCGGTGCTCCAGCGGGTTGCGCGAGGCGGTGGTCAATGCCCGCTTCAAACACGGTGTCGTTCTCGTTGCCAAGACGATACTTGGCGGCAGAACCGGGTGCCTGGAACGCTGGCATCGGAGCGCCAGCTTCAGCGCCACCCAGTGTGCTGCGGAAATAGCCGATGAAGGTCGATGATGATTTGCTGTCCTGCGCTGCAGCCGCACTCGCGGTAAGCAGACAGAAACAAGCGGTCATAAGTTTGGTTTGCATGAACTCCTCCTGAACGTTACTAAAGTATAAAATTGGCAAAGCCCGGCCAAACGGGTCACTTAAGAAAGCGATCCCGTGTGCAACTGTTTGAAAAGGGCAGCAGCCTAATTGAGGCTTGCCAAGGACTGCCCGCTTTGTTTGTCAAAAAGATGAAGCGTATCCAAATCAAAGGAGCACTGAACGGTCCGCCCCAATTCAGGCCGCTGCGTGAGCGGCACATGGAAATTGAAAGCGTTGTCTCCAGCTTTGGCTTTGATCATCACTTCGGAACCGTGAATCTCGGTCGCGACGACCTGCGATTGCAAAAGAGCCCTTTGGCCCGGCCCGCTGTCACCCAGGCCGATATCACTCGGTCTGAGTCCTGCCGTCACCGGAACCCCAGGTTTCAGTCTGGGCTTCAGGCGCGTGGGCACCGGAACCCGAATGGATCCGGCTTCGACAAAGCAGGTGCCATCACGTTCCGCGACGATGGCATCGAAGAAATTCATAGCAGGGCTGCCGATGAAGCCCGCGACGAAGGTATTGGCAGGATGAAGGAAGACGTCCGTCGGCGTACCGATCTGCTCCACGATCCCGTCCCGCATGATCACAATGCGATCGGCCAGGGTCATGGCCTCGATCTGATCGTGCGTGACATAAATCGTGGTGGTCTTCAGCTTCTGATGGATGCTCTTGAGTTCGTCCCGCATCTGCGCCCGCAGTTTGGTGTCAAGGTTGGAAAGCGGTTCATCGAAGAGGAAGAGCTGGGGATTGCGCACCATCGCGCGGCCCATGGCCACCCTTTGCCTTTGTCCACCGGAGAGCTGCGAAGGCTTGCGATTCAAAAGCTCAGTCAGCTCCAGCATGCCGGCCGCAGTCCGGACTTTGGTGTCGATTTCGGACTTGCTCATGCCGGCGATACGCAGGGCAAAGGAGATGTTTTCGTAAACGGACATGTGGGGATAGAGCGCATAGGATTGAAAGACCATAGCCAGGTTTCTGTCCTTGGCTTCCACATGGTTCACGAGGCGATTGCCGATATAAACCGAGCCGCTCGTGATGTCTTCAAGTCCTGCGATCATGCGCAGCGTCGTGGATTTGCCGCAACCGCTGGGGCCGAGGAACACGATGAACTCACCATCGGCGATATCAAGGTTCAAATCTTTCACGATATGGGTCTTCCCATACCATTTGTTGACGGATTCAAGTTTAACGCGAGCCATGGTGTGCCCCCTTAAGTTTTCACAGCGCCGCTGGTCAGGCCGGCGATGATTCTCTTTGATGCAAACATATAGAACACGAGCAGCGGCAGAATCGCGATGGTGGTTCCCAGCATCACGGCTCCCCAGGGCGCGTTCGGATTGTTCTGGATACTGCGCAGGGCCAAAGTCACAACGTACTTCTCCTGACTGTTCAAGGCGATCAAAGGCGTCAGGAAATTGTTCCAGAAGAATACGAACTGCACGATGCCGAGCGTCGCGAGCGAAGGCTTGAGAAGAGGCAGCACAACGCTCCAATAGGTCCGGAACTCACCGGCACCATCAAGTTTCGCGGCTTCCAGAAGCTCCTTCGGAATCGACGACACCACATACTGCCGCACGAGGAAGATCCCGAACGGCGTCGCGGTGAACGGCAGCCACACCGAAGTCAAAGTATCCAAAAGCCCCAGCATCTTCACGATCAGATAGAAAGGAATGAGGCCCACCACGGGCGGTATCATCATGGTCGCCAGCATGAACGAGAAAAGAGCGTTTTTTCCCTTGAATTCATACACACCGAAGGCATAGCCGCCGAGGCTGCAGAACAGAAGGGAGACGCTGGTTCCCATGATGGCGATGAAAAAGCTGTTGGCCATGGCTCGCCAGAAGGGGAGCATTTCCATCAGCTTGTCGTAATTCGCTCCCAGATGGTCGCCGATATAAAGGGGAATGCCCCCGCCGAAGATCGTGCTGCGATCATGGGTCGCGAGAATCGCCGACCACACGAAGGGAAACACGGTCATGATCGCGGCGATGATAGAAAAGATCATCAGGATGACGAGCAGCGTTTTTTGTATGGCGACCTTCACGCGATCGAGGCGTTCGGCCCTTTCGAGTTCCGCGCGTTCAAGTTCAGTGATCATTGCGCAACCCCTTTTTCCCGAAGAAAATAAATTGGAGTGCCGTCAGAACACTGATCAGAAGGAACAGGAGCCAGGCCAAGGCCGAGGCCGTTCCCATCTCGTACCACTCCCAACCGATCCGCATCAGATAAGCGGTGATCGTCAGGCCGGACTGCGAAGGTCCACCGAGTCCCCGGGTCAGGACGTAGGGTTCTTCGAAGAGCTGAAGCTGTCCAATCAGAGTGAGCGTCACAGCAAAGAAGATGAATGGTCGTAAAAGAGGCAGTGATATGTGCCAGAATCGTTTGAATGCTCCGGCGCCATCAATGCGTGCGGCTTCATAAAGATCTTTGGGGATGGTCATGAGGCCGGTGGAATAAAGGACGATATTGAAGCCGGTGAACTTCCAAAAGACGACGAAGGAAATCGACGGCTGAATCAGAGCCACGTCCTCAAGCCAGCGAATGGGCATCGCGTCATGGACCCAGGTGAAAGCCCAGCCGGCCCACTTCGAATCCGCGAGGAGCAGAAGGGTCTGATTGATGATGCCGGACTGCGGGGCGTACATTTGGAAGAAGATCAGGGAAACAGCGATACCCGAGGTGATGTAGGGAAGAAAGTAGGCCGAAGTCAGCACGTGCCGGATTCGTCCACCGAAAGATACCAGGACGCAGGCGGCGGGAATCGCGATAAGATGCTGGGAAAGCCCAGCGTAGAGGCCCATGAAAACCGTGTTTTTCAGAGCGGTCCACATCCACGGGTCGGTCAGGGCCGTCTTGAAATTCTCAAACCCTACGTACTCCATCGCCTCGAGACCTTCGACCGGATTCCACGAATGAAAGGAGAGGTAGATGGAAAAGAGCAAGGGAAAGAGCCCGAAAACCAGGAACAGAAGGAGATAGGGCGCAAGGAAAAGGTAAGGAGCCGCCTTGCGCGACAGCCGAAAGAAGCCCCGCTTCGGTGTTGGTTCGTCCTTGCTCAGTTCCATTGAGGAAGCGACCGTAAGAGTATCAATGCTTTTACCCGCCTGCATAATTGAAACCCATCCGAAAAGTGTTTCGGGACGGGCCGCACCCGTCCCGTTTCATCCTTCAGCGCAACGACTTGGTACGTCGCGCCAAAAGCTGATCGGCCTGTGCGATCGTCTGATTGACATCTTTGCCCTGACGGATCACTTCCTCAAGGGCATTCTGATAGATCGTCACAGCAATCAAATCACCTTTCGCGGGTTTGGTCGCGCGAATTTTTTTCGCAATGTCAGCGAACAGAAGGCGGGCTTTCTGGCCTTTCAGATACTCCACAGGTTCCTGGAAGGCTTTATCGTTGTAAGTCTTCACATTCGCCGGGAAGGCCGCGATGCCGGTCAGGCCGCGCAGCTGGGTATCGGGCTGAACCAGATACTGAATCACGCGCCAGGCTTCCGCTGGGTTTTTGCTCTGTTTGGGAATGGCGACGAAGGAACCGCCCCAGCTGCCATAGATGCCGTTCGGCAGATTGCTGGCGCCCCAGAGACCAACGGACTTGGGAGCGATCCAGTTTTTCAAGTGCCCGAGGAGCCAGGCGCCCGACAGCTGCGTGGCCACCTTGCCTTCGCGCAGGGCTTCGTACCATTCGTTGGTCCACGATGTGATGCCCAGATCAAGTCCGGCGTCACGCACTCGCTTGGCCAGCGTGAAGGCTTTCACGAAGCGCTCGCTCTTCAGGAGGCTTTTGCCATCCTTGTCGAAGTAGATGCCTTCGCCTTCGGGGATCGTGGCGTTCACGATGAGTTCGGCGATATCCGCAGCGTTGGCGATCAGAGCGATGCCTTTCTTCTTCTTCAGTTCGATTCCGAAGTTAATGTAGCTATCCCAGTCTTTCGTGACGTCTTCGATCTTGTAACCCATGCCTTCGACAAGGTCGCGGCGGTAGAAAAGCACGCCCGGTCCCAGGTCGATGGGAATCGCGTACTGATTGCCATCCGTTCCCTTGCCCTGAGCCCAGGAGTAAGGTGCGAACTGATCGGCGATCTTGTCCGCATTGTACGGCGCAGCGCTGAGATTCACAAAGCCGCCCGCGTTCACGAACGCTCCCAGACGGCTGACGTCGACGAGGGTCACGTCACCCGCGCCGGATCCCGTGGCGAGGTTGTTCGTCAGTTTCTTGTGATGATCTTCGTGATTGTTGATGAGAAAGGTGACTTCAAGATCAGCATTGGATTTCATGAAGTCGGGCAAAACCGATTTGAAATGCGTGTCGTAATCAGGAAAGCCATCGATGCGAACTGATTTTTTTGGCGCAGAGTAGGCTCCATCCACCAAAAGAAGGCTTAAACTAAGACCTAACAAAGTCTGTAAACAGCGGCCCACCTTCATAAATACCCCCCAGACGGTCAGAGATGAATTCCAGGTTTGGGCATGAAACAACCTGGATGCTTTATAGTAGCTGTGTAGAGGGCCTGAGAGAATATTGCAACTTTGTTCGTAAACTCGAAAGCTCATCAGAAGCTCTTACGATAGCCGAACGGGAGTCGCCTGAAAATCTCGAATTTTTCGCAACTTAGGTCCTATCTGAGGAAGAGGAAAAAAAGGCCTTTGTTAAGGAACTTAATAAAGTCATTGATATCCAAGGGCTCCATGACTTAGAAAAGAGTCGCATCTGCAAAAAATATAAAGTCGAAACACGAAACCTAGGCCCAAACAGCGTTTCACTGTGTTTTCTTGGCAGGCACTCTGCGTCCGAGAACTGTGGATTTTGTCATTTACTAGAGCTGCGCGGCTTTTCGGAAGGATTGCGGCAAGGCAGAAAAAAGCGGCAAACGTAGATCATGCATGGTCTGGCATGCGCATGGCTGGGCCCGCAGAAGGCATGTATTTTAGCCGGTTTTGGTGATGCCGATCCGTAGCAAAAATCGACCGCTCCTGCCGGCTCAAATCCTCCCCCGGACTTTATCCGAGGGGAGGACAGTTCTTATTTCAGCAGTTGAAGCGCGTGGTCGTGGAACCACTCGCCGGCCAGCGGCGCATTCGGCATGCTGTCGACGGAAGCGCAGGATGGATCGCGCGGCTGCGTGCTCGATTCCAACAAGGCGCTGCCATCGGATTCTCCCGGCGGTTTGATCCAGACAAAAGCATCAATGCCTTCGGCTGGATTCACGGTCGGTGCCGTGCCGAGTCGGGCGTTCTGGATGTTGCACCAGTTACCCCAAACTGTGCGTGACCTCGGGTTCCCGTTACGACCTGTGTCGATGATAAAGTGTCGATTGTAGATGCCTTCTGCTTCAAAATCGCGGCGCAAAAGGCTCACATAAGTGAGTTCGTCCATGGCCGGGTTCCAGTTGAAATAGGGACCGCTCTGGTTCTGAATGGATTTGTCCGGCTCCACCAAGGGACTGTAGTTGGACACATTGGTGGCAAAGCCGCGAATCAGATGCGTTCCGCCCGCCTCGGTCAGCACATCTTTGAAAATCTTCGCCATGCTGCGGCGATTGTTGTCCCAGCCGAGCCAGCCCGAGTGACCAACATCAAGATAGGTCGTGACGTTGCTCAAGGCCAGTTTTTTAAGAGCATAAATCACGCCCTCGCGATAGGCCTGGAATACGCGATCATTGCAACGACGCACACCGTTATTCGTGACGAGATTCGGCAGGGAATCCGGCTCCAGCACGACGGAAATCCGAAGGTCGGGATAGCTTTGGAAGATCGCGACGAGTGGATCTATGAACTCATGTTTATATTTTTCAAGGCCGTTTTGATCGAGCAGCAATTCACCCGCCGATGCTGAAGCAGCGCAGTCGCGTTCAGGCAGATTGTAGACGACGAAGGTGGAAACCACGGATTTTCCAGTCTCCTGCTGCTGCTTGCGGGCATCGTCGAGCATCGCCTGAGCAATGGGCACAAGAGCCCTGGTCACGATCCATACGCCCGTTCCCCCTTGCTCCATCATCTTATTGAACTGATCGGCATGCTCTGGATTTTTTTCGCGCGCCTCTTTCAGGAGCCCGACATAATACGGGTTAACGAAAAAACTCGCGCCTTCATAGGGATTGCTGCTGACCTGGGATCCTGCGCTCGCAAGGCCCCCAGTCGTCGCGCAAAGTGCCGCCACTAAACTCGTACAAAGAAGATTTTTCATGATGTTAACTCACTTGATTCTGCCCGTGTTCATGAAATGCGGATGGATCTGTCGCTTGTGGAGAAGGGAAAGCTTCAGGACATCGACCCGCGTCCGATACTCAATAACTACCGAAAGTTCGTAGGAAACGCGAACAATTTTAATTGCGTCATTGTTCAACAAATTTGGATTGATTCGAAGAAAACTCTTCACGAATTTCAAGAAAGCGCGTGGCTTTACTACAAGCTCCCCAGGTTCATTCTTCCTTGGCAGCGTAGTCGAACTCGATAAAGTCCGACCTTTGCCCCCTCGCGGCTGTCCTGACAGCCTCCATAAATCCCAGCATTCACAGGATTTTTTTATTCCCGTGAGAGCACTTGACCTGGCGTGTGGCGGCTGGTAGAACCACATTGTTAAATGCGTTAACAAAGTTAGCGATGGGGTAGGATAGGATCTTAAGCGCTAACCTCGCGTAAAGGATGAATCCATGCGATATGGCTATTTCAATGATGAGCATCGCGAGTATCGGATTACAACCCCCTTCACCCCAATCAAATGGTGCAACTACGTCGGGACTTTGGCCTTTGGTGGGATCGTGGATCAAACCGGAGGCGCTTTGATCTGCAAAGGCGACCCTGCCCTTAATCGTATTAGTAAGTATATATCGCAGATGCCCGCCTCCGACTTCAAAGGGACGACCCTTTATATAAGATGGCAAAAGCCTGACGGCACATATGAAATCTATTCGCCCTTCTTCACACCGACTCTGAAGGACCTGGATCGCTATGAATGCCAGGTCGGCCTTTCCTATTCGCGCTTTGTGAGCGAGTATCAGGGCATACGAACGGAAATCACCGTCTTCGTTCCCCGCGATGGTGAGGTCTTCCTTCAGGATATCGTGGTCGAAAACCTGGGTGCCGCGCGCTCCATTGATGTGATCCCCGTCGTCGAATTCACGCATTTCGATGCCCTGAAGCAATTGACCAACGCGGACTGGGTTCCGCAAACCATGACCCTTAAAGCACATCGTCAGGGTGATCTTTGCGTTCTGGAACAGTATGCATTCATGAAGCGGGACACGGCGGTGAACTATTTCACAGCCAATCGTCCCGTCACATCCTTTGATGGCGATAGGAAAGCATTCCTTGGTCGTCACGAATACGGTTCGTGGCAGAAGCCGCTCAGCCTGGAAGCGCCTGAATTGAATAACAGTGAACCTCTTCGCGGTGACAATATCGGGGCTCTGATGCTGCACCTGGGCGAGCTGAAGACTGGAGACCGGCAGCGCGTCATCGTCCAACTGGGCCAGGCCGCGTCTTTGAACGAAGCCGCACCCAGCATTGAAAAGTATCGTGATGAAGCGGCCGTGGACCGGGCTTTTGCTGAGCTTGGCGAATTCTGGCAGAGCTATCTGAGCCTGCTGCAGGTCGCAACACCGAGCGACTCCTTCAACACCATGGTGAACATCCACAATCCCCGCCAGTGCCATACCACCAAAAACTGGTCGCGCTATCTTTCGCTCTATCAGCTGGGTTACGGCGCCCGCGGTATCGGCTTCCGTGATTCCTCGCAGGATCTTCTTGGGGTGATGAGCCATATGCCCGAGGAAGCGCTGGAATTGGCGCTGAAACTCTTGTCCATGCAAAAGCGCAACGGCTCCGCGATGCATCAGTTCAATCCTTTGACCATGGAAGGCAGTCAGGGCGATTCCCTGGAAGAGCCCGATCGGCCTAAATACTATGGCGATGATCATCTTTGGATCGTCTATACGATGGCCGCCTATATCAAGGAAACGGGCGATCTCAGCGTCCTTGATCGTAAGGTTCCTTTTTATGACAAGGACCCGCAGGGCAGGCCTTTGGAAGAAGGCAGCGTATGGGAACACCTTGTGCGCGCGATCGAATTCACCTGGTCGGATCGCGGACGCCATGGTCTGCCGCTTTTGGGCTTCGCCGACTGGAATGATACGGTGAATCTGCCCAAGGGTGCTGAGTCCCTCATGGTCGCCAATCAGTTCGGCAAGGCCATCCTGGAACTGATTCCGATCTGCGATGCTTATGACAAGGCGGACTTTAAAGCCAAAATCATGGGCTATTATGAAAGCATGCGCTCCATTGTGAACGACACGGCCTGGGATGGCGCCTGGTATGTGCGCTGGTTCGATCACGAAGGTCGCAAGATCGGAACGGCCGCGAATCAGGCGGGCAAGATCTGGGTCAACGGTCAATCGTGGCCTGTGATCTCTGGCTTTGCCAGCGAAGAGAAACGCGATACGGCCCTGGATTCCGTCTATTCCCTTTTGAATACGAAATACGGCATCAAGCTGTCGGCGCCTGGTTATAACGGATTTGATCCCGTCATTGGCGGCGTGACCACCTATCCGCCCGGAGCCAAGGAAAACGGCGGCATCTTCCTGCACGCCAACCCTTGGATGATGATAGCCGAGACCATGCGTGGGAATGGGGATAGGGCCTTTGAATACTATAACCAAATCAATCCGGCCCAGAAGAACGATATCCTCGATATTTTCGAATCCGAGCCTTACTGCTATCCGCAGAATATCCTCGGCAATGAACATCCCCAGTTTGGGATGGGCCGCAATGCCTGGCTTTCCGGGACAGCCTCGTGGACCTATATCGCCGCCACGCAGCATATCCTTGGCATTCGACCGGAGCTTGATGGTCTGACCATCGACCCCTGTTTGCCCAAGGCCTGGGACCGGGTCACGGTCGAGCGGCGCTTCCGTGGATCCGTGTTCAGCATCACGATTCTGAATCCTGATCAGAAGATGAAGGGGGTCACGAGCCTTCTCGTCGATGGCAAAAAAATCGAGGGTAACAGAATCCCTCTGCTGCCCGCGGGGCATTATCGCGTGGAAGCTTATATCGGTCGTTAGACTCCATTCTTTTCGGAAAAGGCATCATCTTACTATGAACAAGGCTCATGGCAACCCATACGGACACTTTGATGATCAGGCCCGCGAGTATGTGATCACGCGGCCCGACACGCCTCTGCCCTGGCTGAACTATCTCGGCTCCGAGGAATTCTTTGGACTCTGCACCAACACAGCCGGTGGTTACAGCTTTTGGAAGGATGCGAAGCTGCGGCGCGTGACGCGCTACCGCTATAACAATGTGCCGATGGACCTGGGCGGCCGTTATCTTTACATCAAGGACGGGACGAGCATTTGGAATCCGGGTTGGAAGCCTGTGAAGACAGAGCTGGATGCCTATGAGTGCCGTCATGGTATGGGCTATACCACAATCAAAGCCGAAAAGAATGGGATTGAAGTCGAGCTGCTCATGTTTGTTCCCCCCGGAGAAACCTGTGAAATCTGGCAGGTGAACGTTCGGAACAAAACGCAGGACAGCCGCAATATTTCGATCTTTTCCTTCGTCGAATTCTGTCTTTTTGAAGCTCTGAACGATATGACGAACTATCAGCGAACCTACAGCATAGGCGAGGTGGAGGTCGAAGGTTCGGCGATTTATCATAAGACGGAATACCGCGAACGCCGCAGCCACTATGCGCTTTTTGCCGTCAACCGCGCGATAGATGGTTTCGACACCAGTCGGGATGCCTTCGTCGGCGTGCATAACGGTCTTCATGAGCCGGATTCTGTGCTGAAAGGCCAGGCGAAGGGCAGCATCGCGCATGGCTGGAATCCGGTGGGTTCCCATCAGATCAACCTGAATCTGAAAGCCCAGGAAGTAAGCAGTTTTGCCTATATCCTCGCTTATGTCGACCAGGGCGATCTGCCCAAGTTTGACGAAAAGGGTCGTCTGAACAAGACCAAGGGCCAGGCTCTGCTGCAAAGGTTTGCCAAAACCGAAGATATCATGCGCAGCTTCGCCCAGCTCAAGAACAACTGGGAAAGCACTCTGAATCGCTTTCAGGTCGACTGCCCCAACGCCCATGCGCAGCGCATGGTCAACACCTGGAATCAGTATCAGTGCATGGCGACCTTCAACCTATCCCGTTCCGCCAGTGGTTACGAGACGGGCATCGGCCGCGGCATGGGCTATCGTGATAGCAACCAGGATATCCTGGGCTTTGTGCACATGATTCCGGATCGCGCCCGGCAGCGTATTCTGGAGATTGCCTCGACTCAGTTGAGCGACGGCACCTGCTACCACCAGTATCAGCCTTTGACCAAAAAGGGCAACGCCGAGATCGGTGGCGACTTCTATGACGACCATCTGTGGCTGATCCTCAGCACCGCCGCTTATATCAAGGAAACCGGCGATGCAAGCATACTCGATGAGGCCGTAGGTTACGCGGATAAACCGGGTTCCCAGGAAAGCCTGCTTCATCATTTGGAGACCAGCATTCAGTACACGCTGAAGAATCGAGGCCCGCATCGTCTGCCTTTGATTGGTCACGCCGACTGGAATGACTGTTTGAATCTGAACTGCTTCAGCAAGGAACCGAACGAATCCTTCCAAACGGCAGGTGATGTGCACGGGTCCGTTGCCGAGTCGGTGATGATTGCCGGACTCTTCCTTTACGTCTGCCGCGAGATGCAGGACCTTTATCAGTGGCTCGGCAAAGGTGCGGACGCTGAGCGGATGCGCGGTCATTATCTGGATATGAAAGAGGTCGTGGAAACGGCCGCATGGGATGGCGAATGGTTTATCCGGGCCTTTGACGCCCAAAGCCGGCCGGTGGGTTCGCACGTCAATGACGAGGGCAAGATCTTCATTGAGAGCCAGGCCTGGTGTGTTCTGGGTGGAGCCGGTCAGGAGGATGGCAAAGCGCGCAAGGCTTTGGAAAGCGTTCATGAAAAACTTTACACGCAGAACGGCATCGTCCTGCAGCAGCCGGCTTATAGCCGTTACTATTTGGAACTCGGGGAAGTCAGCAGCTATCCGCCCGGTTACAAGGAAAATGCCGGTATCTTCTGTCATAACAATACCTGGATACACCTCGCCTGGTGTCAGCAGGGTGAAGGCAATCGCGCCTTTGAATATTACCTGAGCATCTGCCCCTCGGCGAAAGAGGATCAGATTGATACCTACCGCGCCGAGCCTTATGTTTATTCGCAGATGATTGCCGGTCGTGATGCCCCGACACCGGGTGAAGCGAAAAATTCCTGGCTCACGGGAACCGCGGCCTGGACCTTTGTCACTATTTCGCAGGGAATTCTGGGCATCAAGCCCGACTATGAAGGTCTTCATGTGAACCCTTGTATTCCTGAGGATTGGCAAGGCTTCACCGCGCAAAGGCACTTCCGTGGTGCGGACTATAACATCGTTGTGAAGAATCCTTCCGCTGTGTGCCAGGGCGTGGCCGAGCTTTGGGTCGATGGCGTCAAGCAGAAGGGCAGGCATATTCCTTTGGCCAAGGCCGGCAGCAAAGTGGAAGTTGAAGTGATCTTGGGCTGAAGCGATCGGCTTCGGATAAAGGATAAAGTCATGCATGCAGTTCCATCCTACTGGCAGAGTCTTTTTCAGACTGAAGCATCACCGGGTTTTGCCCGGCGGCAACTTCGAAGCGATGCCGGAATGATGGAAATCTTCCGCCTGCAGGCCGGAGACTTTACGGCCGTGATCGGCAGTTATGGGGCCCGCCTTCTCTCTTTTGCCCATCGGCCGGGTCCCGACATTGTGGTGTCCCCGCAGAGTCTGGATGCCGTTCTTTCCGATCAGGCTTATATGGGAGCGACCGTCGGACGGGTATGCAATCGCATTCGAAGCGGTGAGTTGCCGCGTCCCGGAACAGAAGCCCTGTTTTTAAGCCGTAACGAAGGCCCTAACCACCTTCATGGTGGGCTGGAGGGTTTCGATAAAAAATACTGGCGTCTTTTGGAGCAGCAGCATGATGCCACGAGTTCGCGACTGACCCTGGCCTATCTCTCGCAGGATGGTGAGGAAGGTTATCCGGGGGCTGTCGCCGTCAAGGCTGTGTTTGAGCTGAATACCCAGGGTCAGCTGCGCATCGACTATGAGAGCAACAGCCTGACTCATAGAACGCCCATCAACCTGACCCAGCATGCCTATTGGAATTTGGGCGGTTTTCAGGCGGAAGCCATCGGCACGACCCACAGTATGGTGAGCCCCTGCGATCGTATTCTGGAAACGGATGCTGCAGCTTTGCCGACCGGGCGTATTATATCTTTGGATGGGCATCCCTTTGATTTTCGACTGCGGAAGCCGTTGATTCCTGCGGATAGCTCGTATCAGGGACTCAATCACTTCTTCCTTCAGCCGGATCATCTGCAGGATGGAACGCTGCGGACAGTGGCCGAGATCATCCACGAAAGTTCAAAGCGCCGCCTCGTCGTCAGCACCAATCAACCCGGCCTTCAAATCTACACCGGAGACTATCTGCAAAAACCCATGCGTCCCTTCCAGGGCTTTTGTCTGGAAGCCTCGGGTTATGTGGATGCGCCTCATCACGAACACTTTCCCAGCATTTGGGTGGACGCCGGCAGCCGCTTGCAGCAGACCACGGTGTATCAATTCACGCCTTCGCACGGAATCTGAGCAGCTGAACCCCAGCGCGCCTCTATGATATAATTTTCGAAAAGCGTAACCACTTTCCTCGTCAGGCGGTAAGTTCCATGCGTGACTTCGTAAAGTTATACCTTTTTCTGAACGTTATAGTGTTTTTCTCTTGGGGAACAGCGCAGGCTTCTGATGCAGGCTTTCAGGCCGTGCAGGGCACGCTTGATCTTTCATCCTGGAATCCGGCTGTACAGAAGAGCCTTCCCTTGGATGGAGAGTGGGGGTTTCGCTGGATGGAGCTCGAGGATCAGCTTGAACTTGAATCCAGACGCAGCTTTTTGGAGCCGGCCGGGCGTTTCATAAAGACCGGAAGCTCTTGGAAGCAGGCTGTGGGTGAGGACAGCAAGGGGCTCGGTTATGCCACTCATATCCTTAAAATCAAGGGTCTCCGTGCACAGCCCAATGAGCTGGCTCTTAACTTCAGTCAGTTCATATCCTGCTATCGTCTTTATCTTTATGACAGCCTGAGTCAGGAGCTGGTGCTCTTTGCGGAATCGGGGCGGGTCGGTAAAACGATCCCGGAGCAGATCTATCAGTATAAGCGTTTGCTCAAACCCTTACCCGCACTCCAGGGACAGGACATCTATCTGATCATGCAGGTGGCCAGTTTACAGGTCGAGGGAGGATTCCCGCTCGCGCCTGAAATCGGACTCCATACCGATTTTCAGAACAAGGCGGAGCATACGGCCTGGGAGAGTTTTTACATCCTCGGCATGTTTTCGTTCCTGGTCATCAGTAATCTTTTTCTCTTTCTTCTGCGTCGCGAGGATAAGCCCAGCCTTGTCATGGCTCTGTTCGCGCTCTTGATGGTGATACGCTATATGTCGACGGAAGGGATCATCGCCCGTTTCTTTCCCGAACCGGTCGCCTGGAATTTTTATATCTCCTATTACATCATCGGTCTGGCCCTCCAGCTTGGTTTTACCCTTTATATGCAGTTCTTTGCTTATACCTTCCCCAGGATCCTGCCCCGCTATGTCTTGCCAGTGGCCTGGGGGACCTGCATAACACAAGCCTTATGGACTCAAGTCAGTCGCTATGTTCCGGGCTGGCCGTCCTTGTACCTTCAGTTTCTCCTGGTCGTCTTCGCCATGGGCATGATCATGCTGGCGAAGCTGGTGCTCCTCGCCTGGCGTCGGCAGCGTGGGGCCGCACTCTCGCTCTTGGGGATCAGTTTCATCGTCCTGGCCATGGCGAATGATGTCTTCGTTTGGATGAAGCTCTATGAGTTCATTTATATCGGACACTATGGAATGCTGGCCTTTATCTTCTGTCAATCTCTGGTGGTCGCGAGCAACTTCGCCCATGCCTTTCGCACGGCCGAGCGGCTCAGTCAGGACCTTCAGATCGAGGTGGAACGTCAGACCCGTGATGTGAAGACGATACTGGCCAATATTCATCAGGGGATCCTGACTGTAAGACCAGGCCTGACCGTGGGTGATGACTATTCCCAGTATCTTTGTGAGATCCTGCAGGACAGGAATATCGAAAACAGAAACGTGCTGGATCTTCTATTCCATTCCTCCAATTTGAATCAGGAGCAGAAGGATATGGTGCGCACCATCCTGGAAGGTGCGATCGGAGAGGCGGCTCTGAACTTTGAAATCAACGAGGAAAACCTGGTTCGCGACACCCTCATTCAGGATGGTCATGGCCGGCAGAAGAACGTTCTGATCGACTGGGATCCCGTTGTGAATGAGAAGACCGATGAAGTGGAAAAGGTCCTGGTCACCCTGCGCGATGTCACGGAACTGAGGGCGATGGAAGCCAAAACCAGGCAGCAGCAGCGCGATATGGAATTGATCGCGGAGATCATCGAAGTGGCGGCAGATCGCTTCCAGAACTTCCTGGCCAGCAGCCGACGGTTCCTTGAGGAAAACGGTCGCCTGCTTCAGGCGGCCATCCAGCCCAGCAGTGAAGTCCTTAAGATCATTTTCATCAACCTGCACACCATGAAGGGAGCTGCGCGGACCTATCGTTTCACGTCGATGACGGCGATTATCCACGATGCGGAGCATTTCATCTCTTTGGTGCAAAAGCAGCAGATGCCGTGGGATGCGGAACATGCCTGGCAGGACCATGAGCGGGTGCTGGCGATTTTCCAGGAATATGAGCGGGTCAATCGCGACCGACTGAAGCGGGTGGATGCCAAGGATACTGTGCGTTTGGATTTGGATACCGTGCGGGAAAACATTCGGGCCCTGGAAGCCATCGGTGAGATTCGCCTGGATGATCGCCTGACGCCTTTTGTGGATCAGGTACGGAAGACCTTCTTTCAGCTCTATTATCAGGATGTGGACCATCTTTTCGCGGAGCTGGTCAAGATCCTTCCCCAGCTCGGTCGCGACCTGCAGAAACCTGATCCCGAGGTCATCCTGCGGAGTGTTCCGGCTGGTTTAACGAAGGAAGCGGCCGATGTCCTGCATGATGTGTTCATCCATATTTTCCGGAACATCATGGATCACGGCATTGAAAGTCCTGATGAACGTCAGAAAAAAGGCAAGGCCGCGCAGGGTCAGATCAATATCGACCTGAGCGTCAATCGGCAAGGGGAGCTGCAGATCAGCATAGAAGACGATGGGCAGGGAATCAGGCTCGATCGCGTGAAGGATATTGCGGCGCAAAGGAATCTGCTCGATCCGAAGCGGGACTATGGGTTCCGTGAAATCGCCGAGCTGATATTCGTTCCGGGCTTTTCCACTGCAAAAGGAGTCACGGAAGTATCGGGCCGGGGTGTGGGGATGAGTGCTGTTGTGGAATATGTTAAAAATCTGGGCGGGCGGGTTGAATTGAGGCTGACCGAGGAGCTGTCTGAGCTTGGACCCTGTCCCTTCCGTCTTGAACTGTTCCTGCCGCATGCCTGCTTTACGCTTTATCAGGCGGCACGGCGGGTTGCATAAGGGCAGCCCCGAAGCAGGCTTCGAGGCTGTAAAAAGGGGCCTTGCGGCCCTTCAAGCTTAGTGAGACTTCGGAAGCAAAACGCTTTCGATCGGGTAAACGATACCGTTTTCAAGATCCAGACCAGGCAGCGGCAGACAGATGCCGTTCACGAAGAGGTGCGAACCGAAGCGGGCAATCTTCAGCTTCTGGCCATTGGCCGTGGTGAGGAAGCGGCTCGATTTAAGGGCCTTGGCATCCAGACGGCCAGGTACTGCGTGGTAAGTCAGGATATTGGTCAGAGCCTTCAGAGTTTTGGCATCGAGCTGATCCAGACTTTTGACGCCACGCGAGCGGAAGAAGGCATGGAACGCGGCGTTGGTCGGTGCGAATACGGTGACTTTGCCTTGGGCGATGACTTCCGTCAGGCCGGTGCGGGCCAGAAGATCACCGAGGATGGAGAAGTTAGGGTTGGCCTTCACAGCATCAACGATATTCGGTTTGGTTTGCGGCAGTGTGAATCCAGGAGGAACCAGCACTGTGTCGATGACATGCACGACGCCGTTGCTGGCGAAGACATCGGTTGCGACGATCTGCGAGTCATTGATGAAAGGTTTGCCGTT
This sequence comes from Oligoflexus sp., assembly GCF_035712445.1. Lineage (NCBI taxonomy): Bacteria > Pseudomonadati > Bdellovibrionota > Oligoflexia > Oligoflexales > Oligoflexaceae > Oligoflexus > Oligoflexus sp. Next base: position 101,065 of record NZ_DASTAT010000053.1, read on the forward strand.
GCGCAGGCTGATGTTCAACGCAGGACCAGCGGCGCTGGTCAGTGTGGGACTTTGCAGAACCTTTTCAGCTGCGTTCGTGCCCGCCACGACATGATAGAGCAGAACCTGCTGCAGCGCCGCCTTGTTGGACAGAAGATAGTTGACGACAGCTTGGGGCAATTTTGCAAAAGCCGCGTCGGTGGGAGCAAAGACGGTGAATTCCCCGTTCTTCACAGCATCAACCAATTCCGCTTTGCCCAAAAGAGTTTCGAGTGTCGAAAACTGGTCGCCGTTGACGACAAGGTCCACAAGGTTGGGAAGTGTGGGCGCGGAAGGCAGCTGGAATCCAGGGGGCACGAGCACGGAGTCGATCACGTGCACAACGCCGTTGCTGGCCAGCACATCGGTTGCGATCAAAGCCGAATCGTTGATAAAGGGTTTGCCGTCGCGCAGATTCACGTCCAGCGTGTCGCCGTTGGCAGCGGTCAGAGTTTCGCTGGCCAGGACAGCTTCAGCTTTGGCCGAACCGGCAACCACGTGATAGAGCAGCACATCACGCAGAGCTTCTTTATTGGATAGTAGATAATCCACCACAGCCTTGGGCAGTTTCGCGAACGCGGCATCAGTAGGAGCCAGAACTGTGTACTCGCCTGACTTCACAACATCCACCAGATCAGCCTGAATCAAGAGAGCTTCGAGAGTCGAGAACTGCTCGCCTTCCACAACCAGATCCACAAGGTTGGGGAGCGCAGGGGTTGCAGGGATTTCAAATCCAGGTGGTACAAGCACAGTGTCGATGACATGCACCACACCATTGCTGGCCAGGATATCGGTCGTGATGATGCCGGAGTCATTGATGAAGGGTTTGCCATCACGCAGGTTCACATCCAGAGCCTTGCCGTTGGCAGCAGTCAGGGTATCACTGGCGAGTACGGCTTCAGCTTTGGCCGAACCAGCGACCACATGATAGAGCAGCACATCGCGCAGAGCGTCTTTATTCGCAAGCAGATAATCCACGACAGCCTGGGGCAGCTTGGCGAACGCGTCGTTGGTCGGTGCCAGAACTGTGAACTCACCCTTTTCCACGACCGAAACAAGATCGGCAGCCGTGAGCAGGCTGGCGAGTGTCGAGAATTGTTCATTGCCCGTTACGAGTTCGACCAGATTTTTCCGAGTGGCTGCATCGGCAAGCCTGGCTTCAACGTTTGAGCTGTTGCCTTCGGATGGAGCAGGAGCGGAATCCGAGCTTTGTGACGAGCATGCGTTGAGACCCATGACTCCTGCCAGCATGAGGGCGAGGAATTGTGGTCTTTGAAGCAATCTAACCATCGCGAATCTCCTTCGTACGATTGTGAATCCATAACCCTTTGTTCACAGGTCTGTGCGGTATGTGAGCTGACCACTTTATTGCATAACCTGTGCACTGAAGAGGTTATATCTTGTATACGGAAACCCGTCAATAGAATTTGTTATCTATTCGTTTTTATTAAATATTATGTCATGCAGATGTGATTTTGTGAATTTTTATGGCCAAATCTTGTATACGGGATACAAAGTGAAGGGGCTAAATTTTTGCGTCCCTCATTAGCCTCTCCCTCAGCACCGGAGCGTTTGCCAAACCCAAGGCTCCGACTCTGAGTCCCGCCGAATGTAAAATTCTCGGGCAAACAACGATCATCTATGATTACGCCACTGATTCCTGGCAGTGCTGCGATTTCAGCAATCCCAAGGACTACATGTGTGGAACGACCTCGGCCCCGAAAAGACGGACTGTGGTTTCGGGGGATAATACGTCCCCTCCGAAGGGGTCACATGAGGAATTAAAAAAGAATACCCGGGACTGTAGTGATGCGAGATCACGTTTTATCCTGGAGCAGCTTTCAACGATACGGGCCTGAAGTTTGAAAAATTCAATTCCATCCCGCGAGCCATAGCAGCCAAAGTAGATAGCTTTGAGAGATTCGTTTTCTAAAAGAGTGTCCAGCACATGGTCATCGTTTTCAAAGGACACTCCGAACGTCACAAGTGTGCCGTCCTGCGTTTTGAGTCGCCTTAGGCTCTCATGCAAATATCGGGTTTCATCGGTTTCAATATGGGCTTTTTTACGTGCCGCTGTGCACTCGCTGACGACATGACAGGAGCCCTTTTCGATATCCAATTCAATTTGCTCGAAATCGGCAGTGGAATGTTTAGTAAGGCTATGAGCTTCTCGGTTTGAGGAGCATTCTGCGCGATTTCTATGGACACCGATAGCTTTTCAAGAGCTTTTTCAAACTGATTCTCGCTGATTTTCAGAAGAGCCTCATCAAGCGCGTCGAGCCTGGATTGACAACAGCTTACAAGGTTATCCCAATCGAATTTTCTGCCATACTGCGGCAAGGCCCGATTGAAACCATTGCCGATTAATATGGAAACGTTTTGATGGGTGCCTGGCAGTTCGAACAGCGGCTCCTCGAAAAATTTTCCTAGCATGGTCTGTCCTCGACTCGGGTTATCCCTTCATAAAACGCTTCGAACCCGTGGAAGGCAAGCTGGGAACATAACCTCCGAAATACTGTGCACAGACCCAATGGGTAAGCCGACTCCTTAGCCTCGATTCATAGCCTCAAAAATCCCATCCAATTCCTGACGCGAAGCCAGGCTGCTGCGCAGCGAGCTTCCATAGGCGATTTCCTTCCGGCCTTCCCTTAGTCCAAGGATGGCTGCATCACAGAATTCTGCCAAAGGCACTCCGAAATCATGCAAACCCTTGCCGCCAAGATCAGTGTTGACAGCAGGCGGAATGATTTCGATGACCTCAATGCCGTCCTTCTCGAGGGCCATCCTGAGGGAAAGCGTATAGGAATGCAGAGCCGCTTTGCTCGCGCAATAAATCGGCATCATGGCCATGGGCACAAAGGCAAGGCCCGAGCTGACATTGATAACCGCTGCTGCGGGCGACAGACTGAGATGAGCTGTGAGCAGCCGGGTGAGATGAATAGGCGCCTCCAGATTGATGGCGAGCTCTTCATGTGTATGGTCCCATTCTTCATTCGTAGTAAGTGGGACACGACGCTGAATGCCTGCATTGTTGATAAGGATATTCAATTCCGGGTATTTTTGCACAACTGTCCTGGCCAGCTGCACGCGTTCTTCAGGATGGGATAGATCACAGGCGATGTATTCGAGTTGAGGATAATCATGAACGGCGCGGGTGAGCTTCTCTCGATTCCGCCCGCAGAGGATAACTCTATTTTCCGACATCAGACGTGTCGCCAGGCCAAGGCCGATTCCTGATGCGCCGCCTGTGATCAATATGGTATTCCCGCTCAATCGCATTGCAAGACCTCCTTTTACGTAATCGGGGGGATATTCCCATGGTATCCCGGTTGAATTCAATCATTTCCTGCTTTGAAACCCAAACGTGCTCAACTATAATCAGTCGATAAGAATCCATAGCTGGAATGCTTGAAGGTTGACATGCCTATGCGTTATACCTTTCCTGTTTGGGTTTACCTTTTCGTCCTTTGTTTGAAGTCGCCTGCCTATTGCGCAGATGAATCCGCAGAGAAGAGGGCGAGTCAAACATGGTCTTTTGAGGGTTCATCGGTCGGCTGTGGACCAATCGTGTGTATTATGGCAATAGAAATCACTGGAAACTGGATGGTCATAGTCTGGCTGTGAGCTATAGGAAATTTTTCGGCAACTCGTTTTTTGGCGAGGCCGGCCTGCTCGCCGAAACGTTGAGGGCCTAGGCTCCGACTTATGCTCGCTTTGATGAAATCGTCGAAACGGAAGATTTTGGGCGGGCTCAGCGTTTGGCTATGGTGATTCAGTTGGGAAACCAGTGGCAGAGGGAATACAAGAAGAGTTAGCGATACCTTTTTTCGTTCGTATTTGCGTTCCTCGTCCAATCTCGGACTTCGCTTGTCCTTGGGATGGGCCATTCAAAGCTTACAGGAGGTAAGGCTTGGGCCAGCGTCTCCAGTTTGCTGGTGGAAGATCCGATAAGTCACCGTTCTGAGTGAAGACCATTTGGAGATTTCTATGCAAGGCCGCTTCCCAAGAGGAGCATTCATAATCCTGGCACTGGCGCCTTTCCTTCTTCAATGCACACACGGCACGTACAAGTATGCGGGCCAGTTCTATAGTAGCGACGGTCAGCTGCGTGGATCGTTCGATGCCGTCCATGTTCAGCCGCACTATAGCAATGCCGCCGGCTGCGCGCTGACATTCTTCGCTTATGGGGGATGGTGCTGGAGCTATCTCTTCGAGCCGACGAGTGGGGTCGCGCTTTCGGCCTATGAAGCCACTCAAGCAGAACTGTCGGCCAAATTCGGTCGGGCTATTATGCTTTCTCCCATCCCTCCGGTCCTCTTGAATTGGGGGCAGGGGATTCAGCCGCATATTAATTATCAGCTGACGCAAGGTAAAGAAATCGCCGCTTCAACCAAGGCGCCAGCAACGGAACCGGCGGCGGCCGCTCCGGAACCTGAAAAACCGCAGGGAACGCCGGAATACGGTCGGATCAATCCTGCGGATAACGTGGCATCTCGCTCGAATTTGCAGAATCAAACCGGAGTCAAGTTACTCCTTCCTTTCGTTCTTGGACTTGGATTGGGTTTTGAATACGTGAGCCCGTTTAAAACGTCGGTGGAAGTGGGTGCAGGTATCGTGGTGGGGAATCATCGCGGTCTGTTTCAGCAGGTCAAGCATCCCTTGATTCAGACCCGCTACAATATTTTGAAGGTCGGCGCGGCCGTGGCGCAACTCCAGACGCCGAAGGTGGAAGAGAAAGAGAATCCATCGGATAAATCCCGATATTATTTCTATAACGAGAGTTCATACGGCCTTGTTCTTGAGCTGGAATCCAAGGATATGCCTTCGTTTCAATTCCTCTACTTTCTCGATAAGTTCGAATATCAGATCACGCCCTTCGTGCTCAATTTTGTGATTCCTCTCCGCGATTGAGATCTGGAAAGACCTGACGGTGCAGAGTCCATTACGCGAAACTGCACCTAGGGGATCTACGATTCCTTATTTTGACCAGGCCCCGTTGAAAAACACCAGCCGATAGCCATCAGGATCCTCAAAGGTGGTGCCGCCTCGGTCCCAGTAGGGATTGAAAGAGCGCTTTGCAGCAAATCCTGCCCGCTTCATGCGATTCACAGCCGCGTTATAAGCATCCTTATTCGGAAGATAGAACACAATCAGGTTGTCTTCGGACGGGGCATTGGGAACTTTGTGCCCTTTCTTCAGCGTGAATTCGAAGTGATAGGGCGCGCCTTCCTTCCCGAACATCATGCCGTCGAATCCCTCATGATTATCAAACTGCCCAATGACATCCAGACCCAGGCCGTCCCGATAAAAGGGAATGAGGCGTTTAAGGTCGTTGGTGGGTCGTGCGACGCGCAGTGTTGGCATGATTCGCGCTGATGGCGGCCACGCTTCGGCAGCTGCGGATGGTGTAATGACAGAAAATAATTGGATTAAAAACGCATAGATCTTCACGTTAGACCTCCTTACCTCATTAGTTTGACATTAAATATTTTGACTTCAAACTATTTTTTGAGAGAGGATAGGGTATCGGGGCCTTCAATCCCTCTCATAAGGAATTCACGCCATGAACTATCAGGATCTTCTGATGAAGATTGCGGGCGATTGGAAGGCCAAACGGCCTGATATGGATTTCGAGGACTCTCTTTTGATTCTCGCGATCCTGCGGTGCGCGGTCGAGTTGCAGACAAGAACCGAGGAGGTGTTCGTGCGCTTTGATTTGAATACGGCGACTTTTGGGGTTCTCGTCACGCTCTATCGGTCTGCGTCCCCGGAGGGTATGACGCCTGGAGAGATCAGTCGGCACGTATTGGTCAGTCCTGCCTCTGTTACGAATCGCCTGGATCGGCTTGTGGAACGTCGGCTTATTTCACGGCATCCCTCGGTTGAGGATCGGCGTGTGCAGTATATTCGGCTGACGGACGAGGGGACTGCGCTTGTCGAGACGGTGTTGCCTCTGCACCTTGAGAATGAGAGGAAATTATTGGAGGGTTTGAATCCGGCGCAGAAAGGAAAACTGAAGGGGCTGATTCTGGATGTGTTGGGTGATTTTCCTGTTTCTGAGTCCAGGTGAGGGTCTGGACTTAGGTTCCTGCTACTGAAGTGACGGAAGTGTTGTATAATTGTCGTTGAACTTGGAATGAGAACCAGTGGCCGCTGTGGGCCTAATTCAAAGCTCGCGACAGAGTTGAGGCTTCAAGATGAAACTGCCAGCTTTATTCATTGTCCTCGCCGTGGCTGCTTGTGGGTCTGGCGAGAGTGAGACGAAGGAGGTGCCTAAGGACGCCCTCTGCAAGACACTTAAGGACGGGTCCGTTCAGCGTTATGAGATTGCGCCCGAAGAGACTGCATTGCGTGAAGTCATGGCAAACATGGGCTTCGTCCCTTGCGAGTGATAAAATTTAGAGGCTCTTTTTTACTCCGGTAAGCTTCATCTTTCCGTTTTCTGTCCTTGTGAAAGATGCTTCCCCGATATACCCCGAGTCAGTACCAACTTCATTTTTCCATGACACGAGTTGTTCGAGAAGCTGTATGTCTTCGGCAAGGAAGTGCCTCTGCCAAGTCTTTGGATCGGAGGGATAGTAAGCGGCGGGGTTGACCCATTGTGTGACTTCGTCGCCCTTGCCGAAGCTGAGAGGACTTTTCATGTGTTGGACGGCTCCATTCGTCTGGCATTTCTGGCTCTGGGTCTCAACCAAGGTGATTTCAGAAATAGTCAGTTCGACCAATCTGTTGGGATTGTTTTTGTAGCAATAGCTTCCGCGTTGGTCAAAGGATGAACAAGATCCGGCTTGTGAAAACGTTTTCGACAGCGAGCAATTCTCTGCTGTTTTTTATTGGGAGCTCGCCGTCTGCGGTGCCGACGGTGCCAAGCTCTGACGATTTCCGGGCATCGGAATAGGCGTTGGTTCATTCAAGCTAACTAAATGATATAATTAGAATAAAAAACTCAGCCCGACTTGTCGATTTTCGCCTTCCCATTCGACTACTGTATGACTGATTTCCAAACCCACAAAAAGGAGTGCCGTTATGACCCAACAATTCTTCGTTAATTTGCCCGTCAAGAACGTGAAAAAATCGATGGAATTCTGGAAAGCCGTCGGTTACACCATCAATCCCCAATTAACTGGCGACGGCTTCACCTGCGTGACCTTCGGCGAAAACTTTTTTGCTATGCTGTTGGAGCATGAAAAATTCAATCAGTTTGCGCCGTCACCGATCGTCGATGCGACGAAGACCCCGACAGTGATTGTAGGACTCGGGTGTGAATCAAGGGCAGACGTTGAGAATAAAGTTCGGCGCGCTCTTGAAGCTGGAGCCAAGCGGCATGGAGAGCCCGAGGATCACGATTTCATGTACCAGGATGCCTTCGTGGATCTGGATGGCCATGGTTGGGCAGTGACTTACTTTGTGCCAGCGAAGCCTTGAATCCCTTTAAATGGTCGGAGTTGGTGAGTTAAGTCATGGATGAATGATTGAAGAAATGGGCACCTGCGGCTGATTGGATAATACAAACCTTCCATCCGCAGGGGCGAACACGCAAAGCTCCTGCCATGAAGAATTTACTTGGTCATGAAGCGAAGTAGAACGATCCCTCAAATTTTTTCTTACCGCAGACAAGATGAGAATGCATTCGCTTGCGATGTCGGATTCTTGCTCGCCGATATTTGCAGCAGTCGATGAGATTTTTATGCTAACTGGCTGAGCAATTATGTGTAAAAGTCTGGTTTTGACCTTACGATTTTTGGAATCAGATAGAATTTGCCCTGAAAATGAAGCCTAAGTGGTAGACGCCACCTTTCTGCTTGCACCTTGTTTGACCTATTGGGTTAATGGGCATATATAGTGTGAAAATTTGCTTTCGATAAGGGAAACTGCATGAAAAAATTCTTAGCAATCTTTATTGGTTCTGTTTCGCAAGAGCAAAAAAAAGCAGAAAAGCCTATGAGTCTAGAGAATCTACAAGCTGGAATGGCTGCTTGGGGGGAGTGGGTCAATCAAAACCAAAAATTCATCTTGGATATGGGAAGTCCATTGGGAAAAACCAAACGGATTGATCGAAATGGAATAACTCAATTTGAAAACCGAGATACAGCTTACGTCGTTGTTCAGGCAGAATCCCATGAAGCGGCTGCGAAGCTATTTTTAAATCATCCGCATTTCATGATCTTTCCTGGTGATTCTGTCGAGGTCATGGAATGCTTACCCGTGCCGGGAGCATAAAATCAAGCAATCTGTTCATCTGAGCAAGTTCTTCGCTGTATTTGCAATGACATTTGTCCGTCCAAGTGTCCGATGGAATCGCAACTCCGTTTCAAAGCTGTAAGATCAGAACCTACGTTCTACAGCTATGACTCCTCCATCCTTGGATATCTCATATTGTTGAGATACAGGGCCATACTTGAGATTTCTTAAGCTAGGGGTTTGTTTGATGAATTACTTCAAAACTCCCATCGAAGGCGTCGTTCTATCTTTCTGACTTGATCAACCTCAACTGCGTTGGCATCTTTTTCACAGTTGTTGGGCCACCCCAAAAACTTTCGCGGTCTCTTCGAGTGGTGAGGACATTCCTAGGGGGCTGCATGGTGTATCGCCCAAATGCCAAGTCATCTGATCCAACGGAACGCCATGATCCAGCATCGCGTCAAGGATATGCAAGAAGTCATTCATTGATCCCAGGAACTGCCTTTTTGCTGTTTTCGATATAACGACATCTTCCAACTCCGTGGGGTTGCCCCCGACAAAACATACACATCAATCAGCTGATATAGTTCGGCGATATTCTCGCGGTGACATCATCTTTAGGCCCTTGTGGGGGGCGTTTTCGTTGTAATCTTCAAACCATGCCGGCAGTTGACAGAGAATATCCTCTTCAGACTTCAGGCCACTAAGAAGCATCGTCAACTCTTTGAACTGGCTTCATAACGGTCTCTTCCAGATTGAGACGATGGAATAAGTTTGAACGGGATACTTCGAGAGTGTCAGAGATTCTTTAGACTGGTAGCAGATCTTCAATAATGCGGGACTGCTCAGCTGATAACTCATAAAGTTTCACAGGCGCCTCCATGCGCGTGGAACGCTATCCTACCGATCCTTGCGGATTCGTCAAACAGACCCTAACTGGATGGCATTCGTGCTGCTATGCTCAGGCCTTGAAAAGGCACTTTGATACTTAACGAAGAGACCCAATTTGGACCTCTGAATCACTGATCCCCAGACTCCCTACATTTGAACCTGAATTTCACCATTGACGACCACGCCATTTTAACGATAGAGGAGGGCTGCAAACCCAAGCGGTGCAATATCTTCAGAGCAGGCGTGTCATCCGGCCCTGACTGAACGATTGTCAATGACCTCACAAAAGGATTCAAACACTATGCTTTCGATGAACCGTCTCATCTGCCTGACCTTGCCTCTCGTTTCCCTGCTGATGACCCAGGCCTGCGTCGATGAAAAGGCCCGTTCTGACAAGAAAGAGCTGCAAAAACAGCTGGCTGACGAGCAGCGCGAGAGCGCAGACCTGCTCGCGGATAAGGCCAAGATTGAAGCCCAAAAAACACAGCTGGAACTGGATGCCGCACAAGACCAAGAAACAATTGAAACCAACAAAGCGAAAATTGATGAGCTGAACAAGTCGGAAGAAGAGAATAGAGCTGAGATTGAGAAGTTGAAAAAGGCCAACGAGACCCTCAAGGCGCAAGCTGATGCAAAAGCCGCGGATGCCGCTGATCTCCAAAAGCAAATCGACTCCCTGAACAAGACGCTCAAAGAGCGTGACGACGAAATCATTGCGAAAACCAAGGAAGTCAAGACCCTGACCGATGAGCTTACAACATCCAGAAGCAACGTTGATAACCTGACCAAAGAACTCAACGAAAAGAAAGGTGTAATCACGGCACAGGAAAAAACCCTGGCTGAGAAGACTGCGAAACTTGAGCAGCTGGAAGCCGAAAACGCTGTTTTGCGCAGCGGTGATCTCGCAGCTGCTTTGGAAGCGCAGCGCGCGGAAGTCGCGAAGCTCCAGAAAGAATTGGATGCTACGAAGGCCCAGGCGCAAACACTCACAGACAGTCTGGATGCCGAGACGAAGCGCAATGAAGAACTAAGCGCTAACATTAAAGCTCTGGATGCTGCGTTGAAAGATCTGAAATCCCAGGCTAGCTCAGTTCTGCTGTTTCTGAACCACATCGGAAATCACATGCTCTTCGCCGTTGAACCATCCGCGGCTCGCAAATATTATTCACTGCCTGACGGCGAAAACTGCACTTTCATCTTCCAATTCGATCCCAAGGTGGATTACATCCAAGGTTTGGCACGGAGCACCATCCCACGTTTTAACGATCGAACCATACTCCCCCTCAAAGGTGGCTATCAAAGGGTGGCTGTTTGTCAAAAAGGTGAAGAGATTCGCGCCCAGGTGGAAAAAGGTGCCATTTATCAAACCGCCCCCAACAATGATATGGGCTCCACAATACTCATGACTGGACGTGAAGCCACGTCTTGTGTTGACGTAACCAACGAACAAATGCAGAAAACACCCTTTACAGGTGCCTTCCAAGTCATTTACCCCTACCGTGGTTACATCAGTGGCATTGAGTCGGTAGATCTGATGCGCCCGACGCCAGGGATGCTTCGCCATAATATGGCCAACGCCATCGACGATTTTATGAGCGCCAACTGCAATGAAGTTGTGAACGATGGAATCGCCTCGGATCTGAGCGTCCTCGCGTGCCGCCTGGCACTTGGTCAGGATCCTCAAGTCAATGTGACAAAAGGTTGCTTCCAGGAAGACGTTGTCGGCGGAAAAACCGTACTTAATTTCATCAAGCGCTAAGGAATCATCACCATGAAACATATCTATATCAGCATTCTCTCTGTTATTGGTCTCGCCGCATGCGGCGCTCCCACTTCGAACAGCATCCTGGATGAAGCCTGGGATCAGAGCAATAATCCTGCAAAAATCGCAGGAATCAACTATGAGGCGGACTTCAGCAAACTCCCCTTGAAAGGTGACGCCGATCACAAGGGTTGGAGTGATAGCTACTGGCCCACCTACCGGGGTGGCATCGGCTACCGTTGGCAAACCGAAAAGGCCGGCTTCAAGATCGAGGATTTCAAGCAAAAGACTGGCGTTCGATTCACCACACTTTCTCCTGCCGAGAAATATGATGTTTTACTGAACGACAACAGCTTTCCAACCCTTGAAAGTGAGCGCGTACGTACCCTCATCATGAAAACCATTCCCGCTGTGGACGGCGAAAGTAATCCCGATTACGTAGCAGGCTACGAAATCCCAGGATGGGAAGGTCTTTGCCATGGCTGGGCACCAGCAGCTCTGAATTTCCAGGAACCGACGAAATCCGTGACGCGCAAACTACGCAACGGGAACAGCGTGACCTTCTATCCTGCGGACATTAAAGCCCTGCTGACTTATTATCAGCAGGAGCCTGGCAACCGCTCCACGCGCACCGATTTCGTTTCGCAACGGTGTAACGACGACTTTAAGGCCCTTAAAGCCCAGCTGGATGCAGGTGAGATCACACGCGCTCAATACAACAGCGCACGTGAGTCCAGCGCATGCCGTGATATGAACGCCGCCTCCTTGCACATTCTTCTCGCCAATGAAATCGGTGTGAAGAAAACCGGCTTTGTAGTGGACGTCACTCGTGACATCGAAGTCTGGAACCAGCCTGTTAACAGCTACCGCTCCAATGTCGTCAGCGAAAGCGACAAAGCCAGCGTGGGTGCCGCTCCTGGTACCGTAAAAGAAGTCACGATCCGTACCCGCATGAAATACAGCGTGGAAGTGGATTACAATAAATCCACTCCAGCGAACAGCGTCGCTGGCGTTGTTGAAAGCTACGCGGACTATGAGTACGTCCTGGAACTCGATGGCGCAGGCAAGATCATTGGCGGTCGCTGGATCAGTGAAGATCGTCCCGACTTCGCCTGGCGTGAATCCACCCCTGAGTTCCAAGGCCACTTCGGTCTTGTGAAGTCGATCTACGAAGCTTCCTATTAAAAAATGAAGGCCTTTCCAGCAGGAAGGGCCTTTCCCATTTCGAAGTACTACTTGAGGACGTCGCAAAGGCAATCGTCAAGCCCGGTTATGGATATCAGTCTTTTTTAAATTTCGACTTCGGGTGTTAATGATATCCAAATTACGTGCAGATGAATCAGTATGCCCCCGACTTCTCGAACTTAGAACTGCGATAGCTGAGGAGCCTCTGACCTTAACCCTCGAATAATGCGGTAAGTAAGAGAACGGAATTTAATGTAACGTCTGGAAAATTCCGTTCTTTATCGAAATGCCGTTCCTTTTCTTGAGCCCCAAAATCGCATCTTTTTCCCAAGGTTGAAATTTGCGCACGTTTGAGCGCACAAAATAAATTCGGTTGAAAATTTGTTGTGGGTAGCTAAGGTCGCCTGAAGCAGCTCAAGGCTGACTTTTGCTGATCGCAATACAATCTTCTTAGGAAAATTTTTCAGGAGGGGAATGTTGCGACTAAGAGTTGGCTTTTGGTGGAGCAGGGAGTTGGTACCTCCCTTTCCGCAGAAACCGGAGCCTGGCAATTTGGACAAAGCAGACCCCGACGCTCCAACT